>JAGDBR010000395.1 GCA_017958935.1 Lachnospiraceae bacterium
CAGCGGACAATGCCGTCACCGAGGTCCTGCGCGACCTCCGCGGTCAGCGGGCCATTTTCCGCGTCGATGATGACTTCCTCGTAGATCTCCGGAAGCGCTTCCGGGTCAAAACGGATGTCCAGCACGGCGCTGATGATTTCAATGACTTTTCCCGTCTTTTCCATAGGTTTCTTTCCTCGTCCGGCTGCAGCGCAGCCTGCTTATTTAATACGTTCTCGAACCGGCGATGATCTCCGTCAGTTCCTGCGTGATCGCGCCCTGCCGCGCCCGGTTGTAGGCGATCGAGAGTTCGTCGATCATTTCTTCCGCATTGTCCGTCGCGGCGTCCATCGCGGTCATCCGGGCCCCGTTTTCGCTCGCGACGCTCTGAAGCATCGCGCCGAACAGCAGGCTCGTGATGTACTGCGGGATGATGCTGTCCAGGACCGAATCGTCGTCCGGGTCGAAGTTCATCAGCACCCGGTCGTTTTCATCGGTCTTGCTTAAGCTCCGCTCGACAGGAAGCAGACGCACCAGCGTCGGCTCGTGCACGACGGTATTCTTAAACTCCGTATAGGCAAGGTCGATGCCGGTGATCTCGCCTGCGGAAAACGCCTTGAGCAGCGTGTCCGCAAGATCGATCGCGTCCTGATAGAGCGGCGCGTTGATGACGTCCGAATAATCCGCCGCGACCGTATAGCCGCGTCCGGCGAGCGCGTCGTGCCCCTTCTTCCCGAGCGTGTAAAGCACGGTGTTTTCGGGCTGCAGCGCCGAATGCTGGATCATGCGGACCAGATTCGTGTTGTAGCCGCCCGCAAGGCCGCGGTTCGAAGAGATCACGACGAGCGCGTGCTTTCCGCCTTCCTTCTCCTGAAGGTACGGATGCACCTGCGCGCCGGCCTTGGACAGGATGAAGTTCATCGCAGCCCGCATGTAGCGCATGTACGGTTTCCCGGACTCCGCGCGGTTGCGGGCCTTCTGAAGCTTCACGGTCGCGACGAGCTTCATGGCTTTTGTGATCTGTTCGGTGGAAGCGATCGATTCCTTCCGCCGCTTGATTTCACGCATTGAGGCCATTTACGCGCCCAGTCCCTTCTGATATTCGGTCAGGTATTCTTCGATCACGGAATTCAGCATGGTTTCCAGCTCTTCCGAGATCTTCTTGTCGTCCCGGATCTTCTGCAAGACCTCGGGGTGCCGCCGTTCGACGTAGTCGAAAAGCTTCTTCTCAAAATAACGCACCTGATCCTTTTCGATCTTTAGGAGATACTTCCGCGTCGCCGCGTAGATGATCAGGACTTCGTATTCGACCGGCAGCGGCTCGTACTGGTTCTGCTTCAGCATTTCACGAATGCGTTCGCCCTGCGCAAGCTGCGTCCGCGTCGCTTCGTCCAGTTCGGAGCCGAACTGCGCGAACGCGGCAAGTTCCCGGTACTGTGCGAGCTCCACGCGGATCGTGCCGGCGATCTGCTTCATCGCCTTGATCTGCGCGGCGCCGCCGACACGGGAGACCGAAAGACCGGCGTTGATGGCCGGGCGGAAGCCCGAGTTGAACGCTTCGGTCTCGAGGTAGATCTGACCGTCGGTGATCGAAATGACGTTCGTCGGGATGTAGGCCGAAACGTCGCCCGCCTGCGTCTCGATGATC
>JAGDBR010000396.1 GCA_017958935.1 Lachnospiraceae bacterium
CCCAGCACGTTCACGAGCCGCTTCCCTTCATGGCGGATCAGCGAAATATTCGAGACGCAGAGCGCCGCTGCGAAAATCAGCACGAACGGCGACGTGATCAGCATGAAGCCCTGCGGGATTCCCAGCAGGATGAAAGCCGTCTGTTCCGGCTGATACACGCCGGGATTCTGCGCGGCCTGCACCGTCCGGAACACGCACGCCACCAGCACGAAGACGAACAACAGGGCGAAGCCCGAATAGATGATCGTATTGTACGAGTAGATGTTGTACCGGAGCTGTTTGAAGAAAGCGCGCACGAGCAGGACGATGACGGCGAGGAAATAGACGTCCGCCAGAAGGAAGCTGTACAGCGCATCCGTCTTCGTGAGCACCAGAATGAGCCCGGCCGCCACGGTGACGGCCGTCAGTACGGCAATGCTCCACACCTTCGGCTTGCGTTCACTCATCGCTCCTGCCCTCCGTAAAGCCCGCGGTGCTTCTCACGGCCGCGCAGAACTGCTCGAGCCGCTCCGGCACCTCCGATACGTCCGCAAGGCCGGTGTCGCCGAGCACGACGAGCTTGTTCGCGCCGTGGTAATCGCTGCCCGCCGTCACGAACAGGTCGAACTGGTCCGCAAAGCCAAGCAGCTCTTTCTGCATGCGCGGCGAGAACGTCGAATAGAAGGCCTCGAGGCCCTGAAGGCCGAAGCCCGTCAGATGCACGAGCCGCTCGTACATGTCCTGCCCGAGGATCAGCTGGTCGCCCTTTCCGTAGGTCGGGTGTGCGAGCACCGGAATGCCGCCGCTCTCCAGGATCCCCCGGACCGCTTCCTCCGGCCGGACGTACTCCGAGCGGATATGCACCTTGTCGATGAATTCCTTGATCGCCTGCTCCTTCGACGTCGTGATCCCGAGCTTCGTCATCAGGTTGCCGATGTGCGGCTTGCCGGGATTGTCGAGCGCGAACAGCGCGTCGACGTCCTTCTTCGGAAAACGCACGCCGAACTCGGACTCCAGGAACTTCAGCCGCATGCGGAGCTTGTTCAGCCGCAGCCCGTGGCCGCGGTCGACGACCTTGTTGATCGCCGGCGACGCCGGGTCGTAGCCGTAGCCGAGGATGTGATACTGGCCGAGTTCGTCCCTGCAGGAAAACTCCACGCCGGTAACGAAGGCCGGCCCGCCTGAGCGAAGCCGCTTCAGGACCTCCAGTCCCCCCTTGATCGCGTCGTGGTCCGTCACGGAGAACAGGCTGATCCCCGCGTCTTCGACGCGCGAAAGGATCTCCCCCGGCGTGTCCGTGCCGTCGGAGACCGTCGTATGCATATGCAGGTCGGTTTTCAGCAGGTCCAATGCCATGCCGTGCTCCTTACAGTTTCTTCTTCAGCGTCAGGATGTTGCGTCCGTCCTTGTATTCGTACGAGACCTCGTCCATCGACTTCTTCGTCATGAAGATGCCGAGGCCGCCGATGCCGCGGTCCTCCGCGCTCAGCGAGACGTCCGGGTCCTCCTTCGCCAGCGGGTCGTACGGGACGCCCTTGTCGATGAACGTGATCTCCACCGTGACCGGGTCCTCGGTGACCTCCACGCGCACGAGCGCCGGTCCCGTTTCGGGCGCGTAGGCATAGCTCGCGATGTTGATGAAGATCTCCTCGACCGCGACCTCGATCTGCATCTGCGCCTTCGCCGTGCATTCAAAGTCCTTCAGGTGCGCGGCGACGAAATCCTGCACGTCGTCCAGGTTCTCCGGGACCGCTTCGACGACGAGCTCGTCCTTCGAGAACAGCAGCGTGTCGGTGTGCCGGAGAAGCTCCAGCAGCTCGCCCTTCCACAGGTCGATCTCCGCGCGGCCCTTTTCGTTCTCCAGCCCGCCCCGGCGGATCGACCGGCGGATCATGCGGGTGTAGCCGAGGATGCGCGCCTTGTCGCCGACCTCGCGGATCTTCGCTTCGTTCTCCGTCCCGAGGTATGCGGCGAGCGCCTTCTTCCAGAAGGTGCAGGCCGTCTCGAAATCGAAGCCCTGGAAGCCTTTCACGTTCTCGTGATCGTATTCCGAATAGCCGATGAACGAATTGTAGATCGAGCCGAACTCGAAGATCGGATGGCCGACGGAAAGCGTGTCCATGTCGATCAGCAGGACCTCGCCGTTCTGCAGCATCACGTTCTTCGTATGGTAGTCGCCGTGGATCATGTGGTCGTCATGCGGCACCGCCTCGACGAGCGACAGCAGTTTCTTTCCGGCTTCCTCCGGCAGATAGTCCTGCATGAACCTTGCCCAGCCGAGCGCCGTTTCCTTCACGTCCGGAAGCTTCCCTTCCGGTACGAGCGTGCCGTGGATCTTCTTCAAAAGATCCACATACTCCTGCACGCACCAGTCCAGCTTCTCCGGCTCCCGCACGAGGATCTTCGAGAAGGAACTCGCGTTCAGCAGTTCGAACACCGAGCCGTAGCTGTCGTTGACGCGCACGACGTCGTAGGAGATCGCGGTCGGGATCCCGAGGATCAGCGCCAGCCGCGCGACCTCGCGCTCATGCCGGATATCTTCCAGCGCGTCCGCGTTCAGGTACACCTTGACGACGTTGTCCTGGTCGATCCGGTAGACGGCGCCGTTCGCGCCGCGCCCGATCTCCTCGCAGCCCGTCACGTCCACGACGCGGTAGGCCTTCTCGACCTTCAGCATCTCGGTAAAGCCCGTCATGTCCAGGATCTCGTAGATCTCGGAATTGACGCCCGTCAGCGTAATGTCGGGATTCGTCTTCTTCAGGCGCAGCAGCACGCGCAGTCCCGCACTCGACATGTAGTTCAGCGCGTTCATGTCGATGACG
>JAGDBR010000397.1 GCA_017958935.1 Lachnospiraceae bacterium
AGAAAGCGCCGGGCCTTCCGGCGGCGTCCGGCGCTTTCTCCGCGGTCTCCTTCAGCCCTTCGCAGCGTTCAGCAGTTCGAAGAACGCCATAACTTCGGCCGCGTGCTTTCCCTTGCACAAAATATGGTGGTTTCCGATCGGATCCGTCAGGAAATAAGTGAAGTCGTCCAGGCGGACGCGGACCTGCGTGCGGCAGAGCATGTCGCTGAAAGGCGTTTCCAGGATCTCTCCCTCACAGACGTAATAACGCGACAGGTCGCCGGCGCATTTGAACAAGGTGCAGCTGCCCGGATCGAAGCTTCCCTGCACTGCCGCGCCGATCCCCGACTCGAAGTGCGTGTTCAGGCAGAAGCGGGCGGGCATCGTGACGGGCAGAGTGCAATGGGCGAACGTCGCCGTGCCTTCTTTCGTGTCGAATCGGCTCGGATTGCACATGAACAGGTCTTCTCCGGTGAGGCTCTTCAGGACCGCCATCGACAGCAGCGCCGGCATGTCGCCTTCGCAGGCGGCGCAGATCCCTTCGCTGTTCAGGATCGACAGCGCGAGGCACCCGGTCGAATGCACGGTATCCAGAAGGTCGAAGCAGCGCACGGAGACCCCGGAAAGGCCATGGCGCTCTGTAAGGCGCTTGACGGCGCCGTAGATCCAGAGCGCTTTCTCCACTTCGGCGGGGTCGAAGGGCAGTGCCTTGAAGCGCGCCGTATAGGCGTTTTCCTCGTAACGGCGCTGTCCGATCTCCGAAAGCAGCTCCTCCATGGGGATGTCCGCGGTCCGAAGGCCCAGTTTCCGCTCCAGCGCGGCAGGATCGCACCTGCTTGCGATCAGCCAGTCCGAGGGTTTCCCGATGCAGCCGAGTTTCCGGCCGCGCAGCGCGTCCATGGCCCGGTGCGCGGCGCAGAGCGCGCGGATCTTTTCCGCGACGGACACGGGGTCCCCGTGCAGGATCCTGCCGGCGCCGCCGTTCTGCTTCAGGTAGCTTAAGATTTCCATCGAAGCGGCCAGCGAATTGGCTTCGCCGCTCGTCAGGATATAGCATTCACGGTCTTTCAGGCGTTCGAAGACTTCCAGAAAATAGCCTTCGCTGCCGCCGGACGCGACGTAGAGGAGGGCGAACGGCGCCTGAAGATACGTATCCAGGCCGGTCTGCCGGAGTTCTTCCCCGAGCGCATCCTCCACCTCCCGGACGAAGCGCGACATGCGCGTATCGGACGCTTGTGAAAGCGGACTTTTGATCCGGTAATAAACGATCATGATCACTCCTTGTTCCGTAGGGTCATTCTGCGGCGGCAGGCCGTCGGAAGCGTTGCCGCCGGCTTTATTATACCGAAGGAACGCGCCCGGGGAAAGCCCGTTTTTCGATACGTGCAGAAAAACCTGTTTCGGGGAAAAATACAGGGCGGGAGCGAAATGAATATCAACAGGGTATCAACATGTTTTCAACAGACTTTTCACAAAAATGGACCTATTCGCCGAAAAGAATCAACATTTTGTTTAATACCTGTTGAAAACCCGTTGGAATTTTCATTCATAATATGCTACAATCCAGTAAGACACTGACTTTTTCATCTACAAAGGCGACCATTTGTTCTATCGTCATTTTGTGAACGAAATGCGGTGGAAAACAGCGTCTCCCCGGCGTCCGTGCACTTTTTTAAAAGCATAAACAGAAATCTTATTCACTTTATCAACATACTTTTCCACGGTGGATAACCTTTCTCCCCCTGAATTTCCTTTACTTTTCAACCGTCCTGTTTTATAATATAAACGTCATTATGCCTTCTATTTCAGAGGTGATCACCATGTTAAACGAATTGAAAGAAAACTGGCAGAAAATCAAGGAGCGGCTGCGCGACGAATACGAGATCACGAACGTTTCCTACACGACCTGGATCGACCCTTTGGAGGTCTACGACATCCAGGACGGGATCATCGAGATCGTCTTCACGGGCGGCGCCAATGACTTCGCCATCAACTACATTACGAAACGGTATGCGCTTCCTTTCCAGGTCACGATCGAGGAAATGACGGGCATTCAGGGCCTCGTGCGCTTCATTCAGGAGCCGAAGGACCATGCGAACGTCCTGTTCGGCCGGGACAGCGAGCGCATCGACGCGTCTTCCTTCAGTTTTCCGGCGACGAAGCTGAACCCGAAGTACACCTTCGACACGTTCGTCGTCGGCGCGAACAATAAATTCGCGCACGCGGCGTCTCTTTCCGTCGCGGAATCTCCGGGGCATGAGTACAACCCGCTGTTCATCTATGGCGGCCCCGGTCTCGGAAAGACGCATCTGATGCATTCGATCGCGCACTTCATCCTGGAAAACAATCCGAAGTCCCGCGTGCTCTATGTGACCGCGGAAGTCTTCACGAACGAGGTCATCGACTCGATCCGCAACAAGAACGGCGTCACGATGAAGGAATTCCGGAACAAGTACCGGAACATCGACGTCCTGCTGATCGACGACATCCAGTTCATTATTAATAAGGAAGCAACGGAAGAGGAATTCTTCAATACGTTCAATTTCCTGTACGAGAACAGGAAGCAGGTTGTTCTGTCCTCCGACCGGCCGCCGCGCGATTTCAGTTCCCTGCCGGAGCGGCTGATCAGCCGTTTCCAGATGGGCCTGACCGTGGACATCACGCCGCCGGATTACGAAACGCGCATGGCGATCCTCCGCAAGAAGGAAGAGAACGACGGCTATACGATCGACAACGAGATCATCGAGTATATCGCGAAGAACATCAAGACGAACATCCGCGAGCTCGAAGGGGCGCTGACGAAGATGTACGCGTATTCGACGCTGAATCCGAACACGCCGCTGACGCTGGACCGCGCCGTCGAGAACCTGAAGGATTTCATCCATCCGGACGCGGAACGCCAGCTGACGCCAGAGCATATCATCAACGTCGTCGCAGAGCATTTCGCGGTGCGGCCGGAAGACATCAAGTCGCAGAAGCGGACGCGCGAAGTCGTACTGCCGCGCCAGATCGCGATGTACCTGATCCGCCGGCTGAACGATCTGCCGCTCGTCAAGGTCGGCGCGCTGCTCGGCGGCCGCGATCATTCGACGATCATTCACGGTTTCGAAAAGATCGATCACGCGATCTCGGTCGACCAGAACATGTCCGAAACGATCGAAATCCTGAAAAAGAAGCTGCTCCAGCAGTAAACAAGGCATCGTTTTGAACCTTCTTTTACACAACTATTGTGAAAAGACCTGTTCATGACGCGCTGTTTTCTGTTGGCGGACTGTTCATTCTTTCATCCGTCTTTTTGTACAGAGATCCGCGGTAAAGCGGGAATTTGTGTAAGAAGTGGATTCGGAAAACGTTTTTCCATAGCGTTATCCATATCGAAAATCGTTGAAAATACGGCAAAAAGGGCGGTTTTGCAGAAATTCACAGCCCCTACTGCTGCTACTACTGACTATATCTATCTTATTTATCTATCAAAGGAGTGGAATCGAAATGAAACTGGTTTGTTCCAAGGATCTTTTAGTGAAGGGCCTGAATACCGTCCTGCGTGCCGTGCCGGTACGGACCACGATGGACATTTTGAAATGCGTCCTGCTGCAGGCGGATGAAGGCGGTCTGAAGCTGACCGCGAACGACACCTCCCTGGGCATTGAAACGCGCATCGCCGCGGACGTGCGGGAGACCGGCTACGTCGCGATCGACGCCGCGCTGTTCTCCTCGATCATTAGGAAGCTGCCGGATGCCGATGTCGCGATCGACGCGGACGAGCAGAACGGCATCGTGATCCGCTGCGAGAAAGCGAACTTCAAGATCAGCGGCCGCGGCGCGGACGACTTCGTCTATCTGCCGGACGTTTCCGCGAACAGCAGCATCCGGATCTCGCAGTTCACGCTGCGCGACATGATCAACAAGGTCATCTTCTCGATTTCCGATTCCGATTTAAACGCTGCGATGTCGGGCGTCTACGTCGAGGTGCTCGGAGACAGCATCCGCATGACGACGCTGGACGGCCACCGCATCTCCGTGCGCGTGAACGAACTGAACGGCGAGTATCCGCGCGTGAGCGCGATCGTGCCCGGCAAGACGTTCATCGACCTGTCGCGCATCCTGAATGCGGACGTCGACAAGGAAATGAAGGTCTCCTTCGCGCGCAACCACATCGTGTTCGAATTCGACAGCACGAAGATGGTCTCGCGCGTCATCGAAGGCGAGTATTTCAAGATCGAGTCGATGCTGCGGGAAGAGCATGAGACGCAGGTCCGCATCAATAAAAAGGAATTCCTGAACTGCCTGGACCGCTCGACGCTGCTGATCAACGAAAGCGACAAAAAGCCGGTCATTCTGGACATTCAGGACGATGAGATCAGCATCCATCTGCGTTCGGCCATCGGTTCGATGAACGAACTGATCCCGATCGAGAAGACGGGGAAGGACATCAAGATCGCGTTCAACCCGAAGCTTCTGATCGACGCGCTGCGCGTCATCGACGACGAGGAGATCGACGTGTACTTCGTGAAGTACAATTATCCGTGCACGATCAAGGATGCAGCGGGCACTTACAGCTACGTGATCCTTCCGGTCAACTTCACGGAGGAGTAACCATGGTTTTTGAGATCATCGGGCCCTACATCAAGCTGGGGCAGCTGCTGAAGGCGGCGAACCTGGTCGAGCTGGGTTCCGACGCGAAAGAAGTGATTCTGAACGGCGAAGTGACCGTGAACGGCGCCGTTGCTTTGCAGCGCGGAAAAAAGATCGTGCCGGGCGACAGCGTTCAGTTCAACGGCGAAGTCATTGACTGTATTTAAAGATGTACATTCAGTCCGTTGACCTGGACAATTTCAGAAACTACGGGAGGCTCCATCTGGAACTGGACGGCGGCGTCCACGTGTTCTACGGGGACAACGGACAGGGGAAGTCGAACCTTCTCGAAGCCGTCTATCTCGCCGCGGTGAACAAATCGTTCCGCGGCTCGAAGGACAAAGAAATGATCCGGTTCGGCGCGAAGGAAGCGCACGTCAAGATCGTGCTCTCGCGAAAAGACGTCAGCCACCGGATCGACCTTCATTTAAAGGAGACCGGCAACAAGGGCATCGCCGTCGATTCCGTTCCGATCCGGAAGACGCGGGATTTTCTCGGCATGCTGAAATGCGTGATGTTCTCGCCGGAAGACCTGCAGATCGTCAAGAACGGGCCTGCGGAGCGCAGAAGATTTCTGGACACGGAGCTCTGCGTGCTGGACCCGATCTATTTCGACGCGCTTTCGACGTACAGAAAAGTCCTGGACCAGCGGAACCAGCTTTTGAAGGACATCTATACGGAGCCGTCGCTTCAGGACACGCTGGAAGCCTGGGACGCGCAGCTGGTGCGTTACGGGACGATGATCATCGAACAGCGGCGGACGTTTCTGAAGGATCTGGATCCGCTCGTCAGGGATTTCCATGAAAAGCTGTCCGGCGGAAAAGAGTCCTTAAGCCTGATCTACGAGCCGAACGTGACGGCGGAGAATTTCGCAGAAACGCTTGAAAAGAACCGGAACAAGGATATATACGCGAAAGCGACGGGTACCGGCCCGCACCGCGACGATTTCGAATTTCGGATCACTTCTCGGGAGGAAGAACGCCCGCTCGACTGCCGCGTTTACGGCTCCCAGGGACAGC
>JAGDBR010000398.1 GCA_017958935.1 Lachnospiraceae bacterium
CACGGGACCGGCTGTGCCGCATCCTGTACACTTGCATCCAATGGACCTGGGGGATCGTGCAGAACGTGATCGCCCTGGTCCTGTTCGCTGTTCTGAAGCTGAAGGATCCGGCGCGGGAAGTGTTCTGCTGGCACGGCGTGGTCGTGACCGAATGGAAAAAACGGTCGTCGATGGGCCTCGGGATGTTCCTTTTCCTCGGGCATCACGGGATCGACAGCTATTCGTCGCGGATCCTGGTCCATGAGTACGGCCACACGATCCAGTCCTGCATCCTCGGGCCGCTCTACCTGCCGCTCATCGGCATCCCGAGCTTTCTCTGGGCGAACGTGAAGCGGATCGGGAAGAAGTGGCGCGAAGGGCGCGGATCCTATTATGCGTTCTACACGGAAAAGTGGGCGAACCGCGCGGGCGGGCGGGTGCTGAAACTGCCCACGCCGGAAACGCCGGCAGCGGATACGGATGAGGAGAGTTGAGGGAGAACACGTTGGACCTGCCGGAAGGACTGTCACTGTCAAAAGATGAGAACGGCCTGTTCCTCTCGTCGGAGGAGGGGCTGACGCTTCGCGGCGATTTTTCGCGCCTGCAGCCGCGGCTGAAGCACCACAACCTGTCGGGCGAGCTGGTCGTCAAGGCGGCGAAGCTGAAGGGACGGGAAACCCTCCGGGTGCTGGACGCGACCGCGGGCCTCGGGGAGGATTCGTTCCTGCTCGCCGGCGCCGGCTGCACGGTCGATCTGTACGAGTACGATCCGATGATCGCGGCCCTGCTGAAGGACGCGGTGAGCCGGGCGCTGCAGGCGGAAGACGAAGAGGTGCGCGCGGCGGCCGGCCGCATGACCGTGCACGAGGAAGACAGCGTGGAAGCGATGCGGAGGCTTCCCGAACGGCCGGACGTGATCCTGCTGGACCCGATGTTCCCGGAGCGCAGGAAAAGCGGTCTGATCAAGAAGAAATTCCAGTTGCTGCAGCAGCTGGAACGCCCGTGCGAAGATGAAGAGGCGCTGCTTTCGGCGGCGGTCACGGCCGGTCCGGAAAGGATCGTCGTCAAGCGTCCGCTGAAGGGTCCGTATCTTGCGGGCCGGAAGCCGGACTTTTCCCTGCCGGGCAAAGCGATCCGGTACGACGTGATCCTGCTGAACCGCTGAGATCCTTCGCTATATACCGATTACCCCCGGAAACGGCGTTTGTTTCCGGGGGTTTTTGCTGCCCGCGGGCAAAAAAACAGTTGCATTTCGCAACCAATAAGCGTATAATCCGATTAGTTGCATTCCGCAACAAATGGCCGGCAGCGCTTTGCAGCAAAGGAGCGGGTGCCGGATGCCGGCGCATCCTGCCGGACAGGACCGAAAGAGGAGGAACGAATGACTTCCGCGACCTTGGGAAACATTCTGTATATCAGCCGCAGCTACAGCACTTATCAGCGGAGCTTTGCGGGCGGGACGGAGCTCCAGCCCTCGCAGATCACGCTGATCACGTACGTGTGCCGGAACCCGGGCTCCCGCCAGGACAGCCTGACGGACGCGCTCGGAATCGACAAGACGCGCCTGACGCACCGGCTGAACGACCTTGAAAAACGGGGCTACATCACCCGGGAGATCAGCGCAGAGGACGCGCGCGTCCGGCTCATTTTCCCGACGGAGAAGGCCGAGGCGGCCTATCCGGAGCTGCACGCGCATTTCGAAGCCTTCATGCGGGAGATCTTCGGCGATCTTTCCGAAGAGGACGGCGAAACGCTGGAGCGTCTGTTAAAACAGGTGCGGCAGCGGGCGAAAGACGTCGTGAAGCGCGTCAAGAATGAGGCCTGACATATGAAGATCATCTTCCGATACATGAAAAAATACGGGGCCTGGATCGTTCTCGCGGTCATGCTGAAGCTGCTCTCGACAGTCTTTGAACTGTTCCTGCCGTACGTGCTGGAGCACATCATCGACAACGTCGTGCCGCAGTGCCGCGCCGCGGACGATATCGTGACCGTCATCCGCTGGGGCCTCCTGATGTTCGCGACGGCGCTTCTGGCATGGGTGTTCAACGTGTCCGCGAACCGCACCGCGATCCGGAACGCGCACAACGTCAGCTACGACATCCGTCAGGATCTCTTCACGAAGACGATGAACCTGACCGGCCGCCAGTTCGACAAGGCCGGCCTGCCGAGCCTGATCAGCCGCATGACGAGCGACAGCTACAACGTGCAGACCGCGGTGCAGCAGCTGCAGAGCCTGTGCGTGCGCGCGCCGCTGATGCTGTTCGGCGGCCTCGTCATGATGCTGCTGCTCGACGTGAGGCTCGCCTTGATCCTCGTGTGCATCCTGCCGTTCCTGTTCGCCGTGATCTTCTTCATCACGGCGCGCGGCATCCCGATGTTCAAGACGGTCCAGGAGAAGCTGGACGATGTCGTCCGGATCATGCGCGAGAACATTACCGGCATCTGGGTCGTCAAGGCGTTGAGCAAGACGAGCTACGAAAGAAAGCGCTTCGAAGGCGCGAACCAGTCCATGATGGAAAGCGACGTGCGCGCCAGCACGGCCATGGCGCTCCCGTGGCCGCTGATGTCGCTGCTTTTGAACATCGGCCTGACGCTCGTCGTCCTCGTCGGCGCGCGGCGCGTCAACGACGGCGTGATGGATGCCGGCGTGATCCTCGCGTTCCTGACCTATTTCAACATGATCACGATGGGCGTCATGGGCATGAACCGCATCTTCATCTCCCTGAGCCGGGCCAGCGCGAGCGCGGGCCGCATGGGCGAGATCATCAGCCTGCCGCTGGACGACAACATCCTGCCGCTTGAGGAAGGCAAGGTTCCGCACGGGGACGAGTTCATCCGCTTCGAGCACGTGAACTTCTCCTATGTGAGCGGCGGAAGCACGAAGAAGGAAGACTTCGCGGGCGGGTCGCGCGAGAACGCGCTGAAGGACATCGATTTCGCGCTGAAAAAGGGCGAGAGCCTCGGCATCATCTGTCCGACGGGCTGCGGCAAGACGACGATCATCAACCTGCTCATGCATTTCTACGATACCGAGGACGGCGGCGTCTTCGTGGACGGCCGCGACGTGCGCACCTATGAAAAGGACGAGCTGCATGCCAAGTTCGGCACGGTCTTCCAGAACGACATGATCTTCCGGGACACCCTGTACAACAACATCGACTTCGGACGCGGCATCGATGAAGCGACGATCCGCCAGAGCGTCGAAGACGCCCAGGTAGCGGCCTACGTCGACTCCCTCGACAAGGGCCTGCAGTACGAGGCGGACATCCGCGGCGGCAACCTTTCCGGCGGCCAGAAGCAGCGGATCATGGTCGCGCGCGCCCTGGCCGGGAAACCGGAGATCCTGGTGCTCGACGACTCGTCGAGCGCGCTGGACTACCGGACGGACGCGGCGATGCGCAGGGCCATTGCCGCGCATCAGCAGGACGCGACGGTCATCATGATCGCGCAGCGCGTCTCGAGCGTCATGAACATGACGAACATCCTCGTCATGCACAACGGCGCCTGCATCGGATACGGTACGCATGAGCAGCTGCTGAAGAGCTGCCCGGCGTACAAGGAGATCTTCGACACCCAGATGGGTGCGATGGCAGAGTAAGGAAAGGAGGAACGACAATGCCGCCGCGCGGAGGAAGAACCGGGAAACTGGAAAAACCGAAGGACGCGAAAGGAACGCTCGTCCGCATCCTTTCCTACCTGATGAAATACAAATACATCGTGCTGATCCTGTTGGTCTGCACGTTCTTAAGCAATATCGGAAACCTGCTCGGCCCGAAGTTTGCCGGGGAAGCGATCTCGGCGGCCGAGGCGGGCGCCGGCAAGGTCGACATGGATACGGTCATTCGTTTCGTGCTCCTGATGCTGGCCGCCTATGTGGGCAGCAACATCATGAACTTCCTGGTCAACATCGGCATGATGCGGATCGGCCGGCGCATCGCCCGCAACATGCGTCAGGACGTGTTCGGCAAGCTCATGAGCCTGCCGGTCGGCTATTACCACCACCATCAGGCCGGCGACATCATCAGCCGCGTTTCCTACGACATCGACGTCGTGTGCACGAGCCTTTCGGCCGACATCGTCCACATCGTGACGAGCATCGTGACGGTCACGGGCAGCTTCATCATGATGTGCACGATCTCCCTGCCGCTCGTCGCCTGCATGGTCCTGACGATCCCCGTCTCGATCCTGTTCACGCGCGCCATGGGCAAGATCACGCGCCCGCGCTATTCGCGGCGGTCCGCGGCCTACGGCGAGATGAACGGCTTCGTCGAGGAAATGTTCACGGGACAGAAGACGATCCTCGGCTACGCGCATGAGAATGCGGTCTGCGACCGCTTCAGCGAGATCAACCACAAGGCGGCCGACGCCTATTACCGCGCCGACGGCCTCGGCATGGTCATGGGCCCCACGATCGGCTTCATCTCGAACCTGGGTCTCGCGGGCATCGGCATGGGCGGCGCCGCGATGTACCTGCGGGGCATCGTCGGCCTCGGCCAGATCTCGACCTTCGTGCTGTACAGCCGTAAGTTCTCCGGACCGATCAACGAGATCGCGAACATCATCAACGAGATCTACAGCGCCCTTGCGGCGGCCGAGCGCGTGTTCGCGCTGCTGGACCAGCCGGAGGAGGCGGAAGACCTTTACGGCGCGGTCGAGCTGAAGGACGCCGAAGGCCACGTCGAGATGGAGCACGTGAAGTTCGGGTATGTGCCCGAGACCACGGTCATCCACGACTTAAGCTTCGAGGCGAAGCCGGGCGAGACGGTCGCGATCGTCGGTCCGACGGGCGCCGGCAAGACGACGATCATCAGCCTGCTGATGCGCTTCTACGACATCGACAGCGGGCAGATCCGGGTCGACGGAAAGGGGATCCGGGACTACACGATGGCGTCGCTGAGGCGGAACTACGCGATGGTCCTGCAGGACACGTGGCTGTTCCGGGGAACGATCTTCGACAACATCGCCTACGGCAAGGAAGACGCGACGATGGAAGAGGTCGTCGCCGCCGCGAAGGCCGCCCACATCCACAACTACATCATGCGGCTGCCCGAAGGCTACAACACGGTCATCACCGAGGACGGCGGGAACATCAGCAAGGGCCAGAAACAGCTCTTGACGATTGCCCGCGCGATGCTCTACGATACGAATATGCTGATCCTGGACGAGGCGACGTCGAACGTCGACACGAACACGGAACGGCGGGTGCAGAAAGCCATGCGCCATCTGATGGAAGGCAAGACCTGCTTCGTCATCGCGCACAGGCTTTCGACGATCCAGAACGCGGACCACATCCTGGTGCTCGATCACGGCGACGTCGTCGAGCAGGGAACGCACGACAGCCTGATGGGGCAGAAGGGCTTCTACTACAGGATGTACGCGAGCCAGTTCGAATGACGGCCGGGAGACATGCCGGCGGAAGGGGAAGAAATGAAATTCCGGATCGACAGTCTGTTTGAGACGAAATTCATCAAACTGTTCGACATCCGCTATGCGGAAGGAAAACACTATTTCAGCGCGACGCGAAGAAATAAGGAAGCGCTTGTCGCGAACATGGACGACGACGCGTTTAAGGCGATGCTGCCCGACGCGGTCAGCTGCTGCGTGATCCTGCGGCGCGAAGGCGAAGAGGACCGGCTGCTGCTGACGGAGGAATACCGGTATCCCGTCGGACAGTTCCTGCTGAGCGTGCCGGCCGGGCTCATCGACCCGGAGGACCGGGCGCTGCCGCGCACCGAGGCGGTCTTTGCGACCGCGAAGCGCGAGGTGGAGGAGGAAACGGGCCTTTCGTTCCGTGAAGGCGACGGGATCAGCCTGATCTCGCCCTGCCTGTTCTCCTCGCCGGGCATGACTGATGAGAGCAACGCGATGGTGAAGCTGATCCTGCACGAGCCGGACTTGTCGGCGCTTTCGTCCGAAGGCGCGGTGGGTTCCGAGCAGTTCAGCGGCTACCGGCTGCTGACGCGTGACGAGGCGCGGCAGATCCTGGAGGCGGGCGCCGATTCAGACGGCCGGTCTTTCTCGGTCTACACGTGGATCGGCATCCGGGCGTTTCTGGACGAACAGGGGAAGGAGAAAAGATGAACAGGACCGTGAAGGTCATTCTGGCCGCCCTGGCGGCGGTCCTTGTATTGGGAGGTATGGTCATGGGCTTATTGAAATGGCTGAAGAACCGGCAGATCATGGACGGACCCGGCATGATCAACGAGGACCGGTTCGATTTTACCGGGACCTATCTGAAACGGGTGTCTTACCACCGCGGCGGCAGCTCGCTCGGCGATTCGCAGTCGCTGTACCTGACGTTCGGCCCGCGGGAAGACGGGTCGCCCGAAGCGGTCGTCGAGTACTACGACCGGCCGACGCACAATTCGATGGAAAAGCGCAAACGCGTGGCCATGGGCTCGCCCGTCGTGAAAGGCGTGCAGGAGATCATCGACCGGTACCGGATGACGGACTGGAAGGATCTGCCCAAGACAGACATCTTCGCGCTCGATGCGGCAAGCATGAGCTTTACCTATGAATACAGCGACGGAAGCGAATTCCGGCTGGGCAGCGATCTGGAGATGCCGGAGGGCGCGTATGCGGCGATCCGGGAGATCCGGGCGTACATCCTGCGTTATGCGGGCATTCAGGAAGACTGATACGATGACGGACTTGATGATCAGGAAGACAGAAGAACGAGACGTTGACCGCGTCATGGAGATCTACGCGTCGGCGCGGGAGCGCATGCATGCGGGCGGGAACGTGCACCAGTGGGTGAACCGGCCGTTCCGCTCGACCGTCGAAGAGGACGTTCGGCGCGGGACGGGCTATGTGATGACGGACAAGGACGGCGTGATCCGCGCGGCCTTCGCCTTCATCCTCGGGGCCGATCCGACGTACGCGCTGATCGAGGACGGTGCCTGGCTGAACGACGAACCGTACGGGACGGTCCACCGCATTGCCGGGGACGGGACCGCGCACGGCGTACTGCGGCAGGCGCTGGCCTTCTGCGCCGGCCTGACGGACAACATCCGGATCGACACGCACGAAGACAACGCGCCGATGCGGCATCTGATGGATGAGCTCGGCTTCACGCGCTGCGGCATCATCTACGTCGAGGACGACATGAGCGATCATTCGCCCCGCATCGCATATCAGAAGGTATTGAAAGAGAAAATGCAAAACAGGCCGGAAGCATGACCGGACGCGCCGCATCCGGAAGACGCGGCACAGTTTGAAAGGAACCGATGTGAAACAGGAAAGGAACTTTCCGAAAGCGATCATTACGAAAAAAGGGACCCGCTGGGTCGAGGACGGACATCCCTGGATCTACGAAGCGGAAGTGATCCGCGTCGAAGGGGACGTCGAGAACGGCGGGCTTCTGGACGCGGTGTCCGAGGGCGGCAAGTACCTCGGGACCGGCTATTACAGCGAAAAGAGCAAGATCCGGATCCGGCTGCTCTCGACGAACGCGAACGACACGTTCGGGGAACCGTTCTACCGGCGCCGCATCCGATACGCGCTGGACTACCGGAAGACGGTCATGGGCGAAGACAGCGACTGCTGCCGCCTGATCTTCGGGGAAGCGGACGGCTTCCCGGGGCTGACGGTCGACCGCTTCTCGAACCTGCTGACCGCGGAGGTGCTCTCGGTCGGCATCGAACGCGTCAAGGACCTGATCTACCGCCTGCTGCTCGAGGAACTCGAAAAGGACGGTGTCGTGATCGACGGCCTGTACGAGCGGAACGAGTCCTCGATCCGGAAGCTGGAAGGGCTGGAGACCGGAAAGGGGTGGTACGCCTTCCCCGGAAAGCCGGTGCCTTCGTCGGCGGTGACGCGGATCACAGAGAACGGCATCGTCTATGAGGTCGACGTCGAGAACGGGCAGAAGACCGGCTTCTTCCTCGACCAGAAATACAACCGGCGTGCGATCGCGAAGATCGCGAAGGGCCGGCGCGTGCTCGACTGCTTCACGCACACCGGGTCGTTCGCGCTCAACGCGGCGAAGGGCGGCGCGGAGCACGTGACGGCGGTCGACGTCTCGGCCTTTGCGATCGGGACCGCGAAGAAGAACGCGGAACTGAACGGGCTGGCGGACAGGATCGATTTCGTCACGGCCGACGTCTTCGAACTGCTGCCGGAGCTGCTCGAGAAGGGCGCGCACCCGTACGACCTGATCATCCTGGACCCGCCGGCGTTCACGAAATCGCGGAAGACCGTGAAGAACGCCGAGAAGGGCTACAAGGAGATCAATTACCGGGCGCTGAAGCTTCTGCCGCGGGGCGGGTATTTCGCGACCGCGAGCTGCAGCCACTTCATGCCGTCCGACCAGTTCGTGCGGATGCTGAAGAGCGCGGCGAAGGACGCCGGCGTCACGCTGAAGCAGATCGAAGCGCGCCAGCAGGCGCCGGACCATCCGATCCTCTGGAGCGTTCCGGAGACGGATTATCTGAAATTCTACATTTTCCAGGTGGTTTAAATGCATCAGTTAAAGATCGTCGTGACAAGCTTCGCGCAGTCCAACTGCTATCTCGTCATGGACCCGGAGACGAAGGAAGGCTTCGTGGTCGATCCCGGCGACGACGCCGGGCGGATCATCCGCGGCATCGAGAGCATGGACATGAAGCCGCAGGCCGTCCTGATGACACACGGACATTTCGACCACGTGCTCGCGTCGGACGGGATCCGGGCCGCGTACGGCATCCCGGCTTACATCGGGGAGAAGGATCTGGAGATGGCGAAGGATCCCGTGAAAAACGGTGGAAAAGGCTATCCCGGCGGGGGCCGCGGCCTTGAAGAGGCCGTCGGCTTGAAGGACGGGGAAGTGCTCCGTCTTTTCACGCCGGTGACTGTGCTGGAGACGCCAGGCCATTCGCCGGGCGGCGTGTGCTACTACTTGAAGGACGAGGGCATCGTCTTCACGGGCGACACGCTGTTCCGCGGGACGGTCGGCCGCACGGACCTTTACGGCGGGTCGATGGAGGTGCTCGTCGGGAGCATCGCCGAAAAACTTTCGGTCCTGCCGGAAGACACGCAGGTCTATCCGGGGCACGGGTATCCGTCGACGGTCGGCCGCGAGAAGGCGTTCAATCCGTTTTTGAATCGGAAGTGGTGAGGAACATGGAAAAGAAAGCGTTCAAGCCCGGGAACATGCTGTACCCGGCGCCGGCGGTGCTGGTCACCTGCGCGGACGGCGAAGGAAAAACGAACATGCTGACCCTGGC
>JAGDBR010000399.1 GCA_017958935.1 Lachnospiraceae bacterium
CGATCCAGCTGATCAACATCTCCGTCGGCGTAGGAGCCAGCATCGGTCTTTCCTCGCTGATCTCGAGAAGGCTCGGCGCACAGGACCTCGAGGCTGCGCAGAACGCGGCGGAACACGGCCTGTTCCTGGCGCTGTGCCACTGGATCCTCTTCGTGCTTTTCGGTATCTTCGGGTCACGCCCGTTCGCCATGGCCTTCTCCGACAACGCGACCCTGGTCGATCCGGCCGTGACCTACTGCTCCATCGTCTGTATCGGTTCCCTGTTCGCCCTCTGTTCTTCCTCCATGGAAAAGATCATGCAGGCCGGCGGCAACATGATCGCGCCGATGTGGTGCATGCTTTCCGGCGCAGTAACGAACATCATCCTGGACCCCATCATGATCTTCGGCTATTTAGGATTTCCGGCGATGGGCGTCGCAGGGGCGGCCATCGCGACCGTTACGGGCCAGTTCGTGTGCTTCATCATCGCGAACGTCTTCATGCGCAGATCCAATCTTCCCGTCAAGGTGAAATACGGGCGGTTCGCGCTGAGCGGACGGACGATCAGAGATATTTACCAGGTGGGCCTTCCCTCCATGGTGATGCAGTCCATCGGCTCCGTCATGACGATATGCCTGAACGCGATCCTCATCGGTTTCTCGGAAGCGGCTGTCGCTGTGCTCGGCGTATACTTCAAACTGCAGAGCTTCGTGTTCATGCCCGTGTTCGGCATGAACCAGGGCCTGATGCCCATCATGGGCTACAACTACGGCGCCCGCAACCGCAGGCGCCTGATGCAGGCGTATAAGATCGGCATGATCCTCGCGCTGTGCATCATGATCGTCGGACTGCTCGTGTTCCAACTCATGCCGGATAAACTCATGGCGCTGTTCAAGGCCGAAGGCGATCTGCTCAACGTCGGCATGAAAGCGCTCCGCACGATCTCGCTTTGCTTCCCGTTCGCGGCTATCGGCATCATCACCGGGACCCTGTTCCAGGCGACGGGCCGCGGCATCTATTCTCTGTTCACGTCCCTGCTCCGCCAGCTCGTGATCATCGTGCCGGCGGCGTTCATCCTGAGCAAGATCATCGGCGTCATGGGCGTCTGGTACGCGTTCCCGCTGGCAGAAGGCTTCTCGCTGCTCTTCCAGATGCTGATGCTGCGAAGGCTGTGGCGGACCGATCTGTCGAAGATCCCCGAATAGCGGCAATAAAAAAGCGCGGACCGCATCCGCGCTTTTCTGATGTCTCAATTCTGCATCGTAACGATATAGACGGGGTTCTGCGCCGTCATCAGATGGTAGCGGCCCATTTTGCGGCCGCGGCTGACGTTGACGCAGCAGATATCGCTCCAGGCGAATTCTTTCGCCGCTTCGCTCAGTTCCGCGACCGTCTCCATCGTCACCGCGTTGGCGACGATGCGAACGTGCGGATTCTTTTCTAAGAGGACTGCCAGGATCTCTTTCAGATTGCCCGTACTGCCTCCGATGAAGGCGTGCGTCGGCGCGGGAAGATCCGCGAGCGCTCCGGGCGCCTCCCCTTCCACGACCGTCATGTTGCAGACGCCGAACTTTTCCATGTTCGCACGGGTCAGTTCGACGGCGTCTTTCTCCTTTTCGATCGCATAAACGTGTCCTTCCGAAGCCTGCAGCGCGCATTCCACGGAAACGGAACCGCTGCCGGAACCGATATCCCAGACGACGGCGCCCTTCGTCAGCCGCAGTTTTGAAAGCGTGACGCTGCGGATCTCCTGCTTCGTCATCGGGACATCCGCGCGTGTAAACGCGTCGTCCGCAATGCCGTGCGTGACCGGATATGACTTCCAGGCCGGATTCTCGACGAGAAGAACGCTCAAGGGATCGTAAGCGCCGACCGCAAGTTCTTCGACTGTGCCGGAGACGATCGCTTCGTCGTCATATCCGAGCTTCTGTCCCACGTAAGCGTTTAAACAGCCGAGGCCTGCTTCCTTCAGCCGGTTCAGCGCATCCTGCGCGCCGGTCTGGCCTCCCAGCAGCGTAAAGACCGCCGGATTCTCCTTTACGTACCGTACAAGATCCGTCTCCCTTCCATGCAGGCTGATAGCCTTGACGTCCTGCCAGGTGCGGCCAAGCTTCGCGCAGAAATACGACAGACTGCCGATGCCGGGAAGGATCGTCACGTCCGCTTCGACACCGCGTTCTTTCAGGACTCCTGCAAGGCTCTTTGCCCCGCTGTAGAAGCCTGTGTCGCCGGAATACAGAACGGCAAAAAACGGCCCGTTTTCGCGTTCGATCGCGTCGGCGATATCCTTTGCGGCAATGGCGCTAAACGTGCGGCTGCGGGCCGATTTAACGCCTTCCAGCATGCGCTGCGCGCCGAGGAGCACATCTGCTGTTTCGATCGCTTTCTTTCCTTCCGCCGTCAGCGTTCCTTCCGTGCCCATGCCGATGCCGACCATGACGACTTTCTTGCGTTTCGGAGCGAGCTTAAGCTTTTCTTCGAGCAAAGAAACGGTCTCCGCCAGCGAGTATCCCTCTTCTTTTTCGACCGGTCTTCCGATGATGACAGCCTTCGCGCCGCATTCCTTCGCGGCTGCGATCTTATCTTCATAGCCGCCTGCGCTTCCCGTGTCTTTCGTGACCATCCATTCCGCCTTCACCATTCTCAGCATAGCGGCGTTCATGTCGCGGCTGAAAGGGCCCCGGACCGCCAGAATGCGGTCTGCGGTAAGTCCGCACTCCGTACAGGTGCGCAGGGAATCCTCGAGAGGAAGCACTCTGGCATAGATGCGTTCTTTCAGCGCCGGATCTTCGCAGTACAGCGGCAGCGTCTTGCTGCCGGTCGTAAGAAGGATGTTTCCTTCCGTCTTTTTTAAGACCTCGATGCATTCGGGCGTATCGGAAACGAACGCGCCGTCCTCTTCCGAAGCCGTGCTTTCCCGAAGCAGGCGGATGTATGCGGTACCGGCCGCTTCCGCGGCGCTGCGTATGCTCTCCGTGATGTGTTCGGCATACGGATGCGTCGCGTCGACGACGGCGGCGAATGCCTCTTTCCGGAGCATCGCTTCGATCTCATCCCTGGGCATGCGTCCTGCCAGAACGGTGCAGTCCGGCAGCTGACCGAAAGAGATCTCTCCGTATTCCGTCGCCACGCAGACCGTCATCTGCACGCCTCTTCCTGCCAGGGCTTCCGCCAGCTGTTTTCCTTCGCTTGTCCCCGCAAAAATACATAGCTTAGTCATGTTTGTATCCTCTCGGGGTCACCATGCGGCCGCCGGTCTCCTTCGTCTGGCTGTTGCCGACGAAGACCGTCGTGAACATGTCGACCTTCGTATCGCGCAGCTCCTGCAGGGTCATGATCTCGCAGGATTCGCCCTCTCGTCCGATGTTGCGCACCGTTCCGCATACCGTTTGCGGATCCTTATGCCGCATCAGGATGTCGCAGGCTTTCTGCAGATAGTCCGCGCGCTTGTGGCTCGACGGATTGTAGATCGCGATGCAGAAATCCGCGCTCGCGGCAGCGTCCAGTCTCTTCTCGATCTTCTCCCAAGGCGTGAGCAGATCCGACAGGGAGATCACGGCGAAATCGTGCGTCAGAGGCGCGCCGAGCACGGCTCCGCCGCTCAGTGCCGCGGTGACCCCGGCAACGACTTCCACTTCGACGTCCTTCCCTTCCGCCAGTTCCAGGACGGGTCCGGCCATGCCGTAGACGCCTGCGTCCCCGCTCGAGATCATGGCGACCGTCCTGCCTTCGCAGGCGGCTTCCACCGCCATGCGGCAGCGTTCGACTTCCTGTTTCATGGGCGTTGTCAGATACTCCTTTTCAGGGAAAAGAGGTTTGACGAGATCGATATATACACCGTAACCGACGATGAGATCCGAATCCTTCATCGCCTGCATGGCTTCGAACGTCATATATTCCTGTCCGCCGGGTCCGATCCCGACTACGTAGAGCTTACTCAAAGCGTATCCTCCTGTTCTCCTGCGCGGCGGCCACCGTGACGCCGTTTGCAGCCGTCTTTCTTATAATGAGTTTGGCGCCTTCCCCGGCAGATACCATCGCCGCGCGTTCGCAGACGTTGTCGACGCCGACTTTGCTTTGCACGAATGCGGAAGAAGAAAAGTCTCCCTGCACCTTCTGAAGTTCTTCCGCGGAGAAGAACCGTACCGGAACGCCGGATTCCTCAGCAAAAGCAAGCAATCCGGGTTCATCCGCCTTAACGTCGATGGATGCGATCTCACGTATCGCTCTCGGATCGATCTTATACTCCGCCAGGACCGAATCGACCATGCTGCGGATCTGCTCAGCGGACGTGCCCCGTTTGCAGGCGATCCCCAGATGCAGACAGACCGGATCGAGC
>JAGDBR010000400.1 GCA_017958935.1 Lachnospiraceae bacterium
CCGTGACCGGACTGACGCCGGAAATGCTGCAGGAGACCGACAGCATCGAGATCGTGGCCTGCGGCTCCGCGTGGCACGTCGGCATGCTGTCGCAGTACGTGATCGAAGACCTGGCCGGGATCCCGGTCCGCGTGGAGCTGGCGTCCGAATTCCGCTACCGGAAGCACCTGCTGTCGAAGCACGCGCTCGTGATCGTGATCTCGCAGTCCGGCGAGACCGCGGACAGCCTGGCGGCGCTCAGGGCCGCGAAAGAAGCGGGGGCGGCGACGCTGGCGGTCGTGAACGTGGTCGGGTCGAGCATTGCCCGCGAAGCGGATCACGTGCTCTACACGCTTGCGGGGCCGGAGATCGCGGTCGCGACGACGAAGGCCTACAGCGCGCAGCTCACGGCGATGTACGTGCTGGCGGTCGCGCTGGCGAAGGCGCACGGCTGCATCGGTGAGGACCGGGTGGCGCATTTCGTCAAGGAACTGACGGCGCTGCCTTCGAAGATGGAGCGTGTGCTCGAGGAGCGCGAACGCATCCAGTGGTTCGCCGCGAAGCATTCGAACGTCAAAGACATTTTCTTCATCGGGCGCGGTCTCGATTACGCAATCTGCCTCGAGGGCGGGCTGAAGATGAAGGAGATCTCCTATATCCACAGCGAAGCGTACGCGGCCGGCGAACTCAAGCACGGCACGATCTCGCTCGTGGAGGATGGCACACTGATCATCGGCGTGCTGACGCAGGCGGAACTGCTCGAAAAGACGGTCAGCAACATGGCCGAATGCAAGGCGCGCGGCGCCTATCTGATGGGGCTGACGGCCTACGGCAATTACAGCATCGAGGAGACCGTGGACTTCACGCTCTACGTACCGAAGGCGGATCCGCATTTCATCGGGAGCCTTGCGATCATCCCGCTTCAGCTGCTCGCGTATTACACGAGCGTTGCGAAGGGCCTGGACGTCGACAAGCCGCGGAACCTCGCAAAGAGCGTGACCGTGGAATGAACGGAGGGCTTCGGGGAACGGAGCGCGGAATGAGCAGGAAGCCGGAAGCGAAAACACTGTGATGAAGCAGAAACTGACCGCACAAAAACGGTTCATCCCGTCAAGAGCCGGAAAGCTGAAGCTGGTGATCCTGCGCCCCGAAACGCAGGAAGCGCCGCTGCCGGGCATCCTCTGGATCCACGGGGGCGGCTATACGCTCGGCATGCCCGGCATGGTGCGGTTCTCGTGCGGACGGCTCCTTGCAGAGCGTTTCGGCGCCGTCGTCGTGTCGCCGGGCTACCGGCTCGCGGGAAAGGCGCCGTATCCGGCAGCGTTGGAGGACTGTGTGGACGCGCTCCTGTACATGGACGCGCACCGGGAAGAACTCGGGATCGGAAAGCTGATCGTCGGCGGAGAGAGCGCGGGCGGCGGCCTGGCCGCGGCGGTCTGCCTCTATGCGCGGGACCACGGCGGGCCGAAGATCGATTTCCAGTTTCCGCTGTACCCGATGCTGGACTGTGAGGACACGGAGACTTCCCGCGACAATCACGGGAAGATCTGGAACACGCGGCGGAATCACCGCGGCTGGCGCAAGTATCTGGGCGCGCTGTACGGCACGGAAAACGTGCCGGCGTATGCTTCGCCTTCCCGCGCTGAGTGCCTTGCCGGGCTGCCGCCTTGCTACACATACGTCGGCGACGGCGAGCCGTTCTGCGCCGAAACGAAGGAATACGTCGCCCGGCTGAAGGCAGCGGGCGTCGAAGCGTCCGCGGACGTTTTCCACACGGACGTGCACGCTTTCGACCGCATGACGTTCTGGACGGAGGAAGCGAAGGCTGTGACCGGAAAGATCTGCAAAGTCTTTTCGGAGAAGATCCTCGGAGAAGAAGAGAGTTAGCTGGTTTATGCGCCGCAAGAGACGGCATAATATCGGAAAATATGTCAAAGGACCCGGTTCAACCGGGTCCTTTTCATTGTTCCGGAACACAGCGGTCCCGCCGCATCCCGTTCATCGGGTGTGGAAGAACGCGAAAGGCGTCAATAGCCGAGCAGCACGCCGAGCACGATGAACAGGACGACGAG
>JAGDBR010000401.1 GCA_017958935.1 Lachnospiraceae bacterium
ATCAGTTTGATGTAAATGAACGGCGCGAGCACGCCGAAAATGATGCCGCCGTAGAAGACGAAGCTGCCGTCCAGGTTCAGGAGCAGCTTCGGATTCTTGATGATCTCGTCCAGCTCGACGAGCCAGTAGAAGACCTTCGCCCCGATGATGCCCGCGACGATGCCGACGAAGCCGGCCGTGAAGATCAGGTCCGGATCGACGTTGTGCCGCTTGCCGCGGTTCGTCGCGAAGATCACCGCCGCGATCATGCCGAGCGCGATGCAGGTGCCGTACCCGTAAATGTTCATGTTTCCAATGGAAAACAGGATCGGATGCATATGATGTACTCCTTTTAAGTCAGAATCCGGAACGCTTCCGCCGGCTTCTTCTGCCCCGCGTCCGCAGGACCGGCCGTCCGGAACCAGTCAATTTGGATAATATTATACACCGAAACAGGCGCTTTCTCAAGGGCTTCTTGAAAAAGAAACCGTTTTACAATCCCGGCGATCCGTGATAGTATAATGCTGTGCACGCGAAAGTGCAAGGGGAGGTTTTCAATATGGCAGAGTACATCATCAGCTGTGAATCCGCGGTCGACATCCCGCCGGAGCTCGCCGCTGAAAACGGGATCCGCATGATCAGTTTCCATTACGCGCTGGACGAGGACGAGTACGTCGACGACTACTACCGCTCGATCTCCCAGCACGATTTCTTCCGGCGCATCCTGGACGGCGCGATCAGCCGCACGTCCGCGCTCAACACGGAAGATTATCTGGAGTATTTCGAGCCGATCCTGAAGGAAGGCAAGGACATCCTGCACATCACGCTGTCGTCCGGCCTTTCCTCGACCTATCAGAACTGCTGCCTCGCCCAGGAGATCCTCTGCGAGAAGTATCCGAACCGTTCGATCCGCGTGCTGGATTCGCTCGGCGCAAGTTCCGGCTACGGCCTGCTGGTCTTAAAGACCGCCGAGATCAAGCGCAGTGAGGACCTGTCCATCACCGAGCTCTTCGACCGCGCGAAGGAACTGCGCATGCACGTGAATCATCTCTTCTTCTCGACCGACCTGACGTTCTACATCCGCGGCGGCCGCATCTCGAAGACCGCCGGCGTTTTCGCCCAGGCGCTTTCGATCTGCCCGCTCTGCGACATGGACGACATGGGATTCCTGATCGTGCGCGAAAAGGTCCGCACGAAAGCGAAGGTGAAGAAGCGCATCGTCGAAAAGATGCTGGAGCTCTGCGAGCACGGCGGGCATTACGACGATCTCTGCCTGATGAGCCACGCCGACTTCGAGGAGGACGCGAAGGACATCGTGGCCGCGATCGAGGAAAAGATCCCGGCGCTGAAGGGCCGCATCCTGCTGAACCCGATCGGCCCGACGATCGGCGCTCACACGGGCCCCGGCACGATCGCCCTCTTCTTCATCGGCGCCGAGCGGCAGGTCTCCGAAAAGTCGCTGAAGGAGCGCGCGAACCGGTAACGGCAAGCGCCGCCGGAAAACCCGAAAACCGATTACAGCGTATCCGGCGCCCGGGCAAGCCCCGGCCGGCCTATCTGCATCCAATGAAAAAGGAATGATCCGAAGATCATGCCTTGTTGCTTGCTTTCAAGCCGTCCGCTTATTTCGCGATACGCACGTCCAGCTGCTCGCCCGGGACGGCGATGCCGTTCTCGCCGAGCGCGTGCTTCGCGTTCTCGAGGATGCTGAAGAACGCATCCCAGTAATCCGCCGACTTGACCCATGCGCGGCAGGTCAGCTCGCAGCCGTTCTTGCTGCCGCCCGAAACGCGGACCGTCCATGCCGGATCCTTCAGGACCAGCGCTTCCTTGTCCAGGACGCCTTCCAGGATCTTCTTGACCGCTTCGAAATCCGCCTCGTACGGGATCGTGAAGGTGTGGTCCACACGGCGCAGATCCTTCTCCGAGAAGTTCGTGATGCCGGAGGACGACGCCGTGCCGTTCGGAATGTAGACGACCTTGTTGTCGACGGTAACGAGCTTCGTGCTGATGACGTTGATCTCTTCGACGGTGCCGTCATAGCCCGCGACGGACACATAGTCGCCGACCTTGAACGGACGCGTGATCAGCAGCAGGATGCCGCCGGCGAAGTTGCCGAGCGCACCGTTGACGGCCAGGCCGACGCCGACGCCCAGGGAGGCGATCAGAGCCGTGACGGCGCTGGTGTCGATTCCCAGGTATCTGACGATGCAGAGCACGACGAGGATCTTCGCGAGGATCCGGATCGCGCTCTCAATGGCGCGGAAAACGGTCGGATCGAGCTTGCCGCTCTTCTCGTTCGCCTTCGCGAGTTTCCGGGTCAGAGCGTTGATGACCTTGAACGCGATGAACAGGATGATGATCGAGACGATGATCTTGATGCCCGTACTCGCGCACCAGTTGCCGATGGTGGTCATGATCTGATTCCAATCCATGTTGATTCTCCTTTTTATGTGTGATATCCGGTATGCTTTTTAACGGGGCGCGAAGCCCCGGCTTGCCGCGTCTTTACAGCTTCAGCCCCTTCAGCAGGCTTCCGAGCGACGTCGTCGCTTCTCCGCCGTCGGAGTACTCCTTCGGCTCGTCCGCCCGCTCCTTTTCGATCCGCTCCTCCTCGAGGACGCGTCTCGACAGGCTGATCTTCCCGTCTTCGATCTTCGTGATCCGGGCCGTCACGCTGTCGCCTTCCTTCAGGACCGCGCGCACGCTCTTCACACGCGCCGCCGAGATCTGGGAAATGTGGAGCAGGCCCGAAACGCCTTCCGCGAGCCGGACGAACGCGCCGTAGTCGCGGACCGACTCGACCTCGCCGGTGACGATGTCGCCGGTCTTGAACGCGTTCAACCGTTCCTTACGTTTTTTCTCCTCTTCCTCGCGCAGCAGTTCCCGGGCCGACAGGATCAGCCGGTCCTGCTCTTCGTCCGCTTCGATGACGCGGACGGAGACCGTTTTATTCAGGTAGTCGTCCGGTTTCTCGACGTACGTCAGCGCAAGGCGCGACGTCGGGATGAACCCGCGGACGCCTTCGACGACCATGACCGCGCCGCCCTTCGTGACTTCGGTGATCTCGCCGGTAATGACGGTCTCATCCTCCATCATGTTCTTCAGCTTTTCCCAGGACAGGGAATTCGCGTTCACATCCTCGCCGGTGCGGACCGTCTGGGAATCGACCTTCACGAACGAAGCGTTCAGCTCCGCCTCGAAGTCCGCCATCGTCTCCTGCGGCAGCGCGGCGTCCTCGGCCTTGTTCGAGACCGTCGACCGGATCAGGCCGTGCGGGTTCTTCTGCCGCTCCATGAGCCGGTCCGCCGCTTCCTTTTCCGCCTGTTCGGCGGCTTTCTGCTCCGCCTGTTCGGCCGCGGCCTTCGCGTCTTCCTCTTCCTGCTGCACGATCTCCTCGAGATCTTTTCTGTCTTCCATGCCTCTTCCTTCTGATCATAAGGTAAAGAGCCGTTCCGGACGGCTCTTTTGAACGGAAAGCCGGGCGATAAGCCGGGTTATGTCGTGAATGATCATCTGTCTAGGCCTGCCGTTACCGGCAGGCTCGAGCGACCAACCTGGAACAGACGGGCCGCCTTATGTTCCGTTTCGGTCTTGCTTCGGGTGGGGTTTACATGGCCACGCATGTTACCACACGTGCGGTAGTCTCTTACACTGCCATTTCACCCTTACCGGAGTCAGCGGACCGGTCCTCGGGTCTCCCCTGCGGTCCTCCTCCGGCGGTGTATTTCTGTTGCACTTTCCCGGGAGTCGCCTCCGCCGGCCGTTAGCCGGCACCCTGCCCTGTGAAGCCCGGACTTTCCTCACCTGCTTGCGCAGCCGCGATCATTTGCCCGACTTTCCGCTTCTATTATAGGCGTTTTCGCGTGATCCGTCAATGAATCCGCGCGAATCCTTTCAGGACGTCATCGATCGTCCCAAGCGCCCTTTCCTTTTCTTTCAGCACGGCGGGCGAGACGTCCTCCGCGCGGAGCTTTCCGATCAGGGCCGCGGTCTTCTCCCGCTCCTTCAAAAGGAACGTCAGGAAGACTTCCGGCCGCTTCTTCAGCAGCACCGGTCCGTACAGCAGCTCTTTCCTCGTATATTTCCGCTTCCGCGCACCCGGAACGCACCGCATGACGGTATAGAACTTCCCGTCCTCCTCCGTCATCGCTTCGTCCGCGATCCGGAAGCCCTGCGCCTGCACGCACTGCCGGACCGCACCGATATCCGTGTGCGGCGACAGGATGAGCGTTTCCGTGCGCTCCAGCACCTCGGGCGATGCGTTCAAAAGCGCTGCGGTCAAAAGCCCGCCCATGCCGGCCATGATCACGGTCCCGGCTTCGCCCGGCGCAAGCGTCTCCAGCCCGCTGCCGAGCCGCACGTCGATCCTGCCGGCAAGCCCCGCTTCCGAAACGTGCTGCCGCGCCCGCTCAAGCGGCCCCTGCCGTACGTCGGACGCGACGGCGCGGTCCGCGATGCCCCGCCTTACAAGCTCGATCGGGACGAATCCGTGATCCGTCCCGATATCCGCCGCCGTGCCGCAGCGCGGCACCATCCGTATGATCATTTCCAGCCTGTCAGATAACTTCAATGCGCTTCAGATCCTGTTTTTCCCTGAGAAGATCCATCAGCTGCGACGGATCCGTCGTCTTGTCGATCCGGCGGTCGAGCGCGTCGGATTTCACGCGCAGCACCGCTTCCCGGAACGCCTGCTTCCGGACGTCCTCGTCCTGGTCTTTCAGGTATCCCGACGACAGCAGCGCCGTCACTTCCGCATACCGGTCGGTCTGCACGAAACGATCGATGATCCGCGCGGGATCCGCCTTTCCGGCCGCAAGCTGTTCGAACAGCACGGCCGCGGCCTGCTGCACGAGCTCATCCTTGAAATCCTCCGGCTGCAGCAGTTTCGCCACCTTCCGGTACGCTTCCGGCGCATCCAGAAGATACGTCAGCACGAGTTTCTCCGCTTCCTGTCCGCCGCTCTCGCGGTTCTTCTTCGACGGCAGCTGCGACGCTCCGGTCTGCACCGGCCGCACCGCGTCATCCTTTTTCGTCAGGCCGACGCGGTTCCCGATCTCCGAGACCTTCGCCTTCAGCAGGGCGTATTCGATGCCGTAAACGTTCGCGGCCGTCTGCGTATAGGAATCGCGCTCGATGATGTCGTCGAACGATGCGAGCCGCTTCGCCGTTTCATTGAAGAAACGCGCCTTCTCGCCCGGATCCTGGAAGTCATACTCTTTCCTCAGGCAGGCCAGTTCGAACAGGAACGCGTTCTCCGCGTTCCGGATACGCTCGCGGAATTCATCGGCGCCGAGCTCCTTGATGAACTCGTCGGGGTCCTTGTACGGCGAAAGGTCCAGGACACGGATCCTTAAGCCGGACTCCTTCAGCATCGCGATCGCCCGAAGCGCCGCGTTCCGGCCCGCGCCGTCGCTGTCGTAGCAGAGGATGATCTCATCGGTATAGCGCTTCAGCAGCATGCCGTGCTGCGCAGTGAACGCAGTCCCGAGGGACGCGACGGCGTTCGTGAAGCCGGCCTGATGCATCGAGATCACGTCCATGTAGCCCTCGCAGACGAGCAGGAACTTCTCGCGGCTCTTCCGCGCGACGTTCAGCCCGTACAGGTTGCGGGACTTATCGAAGATCTTCGTTTCCTTCGTGTTCAGGTACTTCGGCTCGCCGTCGCCCATGACGCGGCCGCCGAAGCCGATGACGCGGTTATTGATGTCCATGATCGGGAACATGACGCGGTTGAAGAACACGTCGTACGCCCCGCGCTCGCCGATCTTGCAGAGGCCGGAGTCCTGCATCTGCTCGTCGGTATAACCCTTCTGCTTCAGATACCGGTACAGGCCGTCCCTGTACATGCTCGCGTACCCCAGGCCGAAGGAACGGATCGTCTCGTCGGTCAGCTTCCGGCGCTCCTTGAAGTACTTCAGCCCGGCTTTCCCGACCTCCTGGTGCAGTTGGTGCACGTAGAAGACCGCCGCGTCCTTGTTCATCTGGAGCGCGGTCTGCCGCGCGTCGGCAGCCTCCTTCATCTCCTTCGTGAACTCCTGCTTCGGCAGCTCGATCCCCGCGCGGTCCGCAAGGAATTCCATCGCCTCGACGAAGGAGTAGTTCTCATAATCCATCACGAAGGTGATCACGTTCCCGCCGACGCCGCAGCCGAAGCAATGATACATCTGGCGCGTCGCCGACACCGAGAAGGACGGCGTCTTTTCATTGTGGAAAGGACACAGACCGAAGTAGTTCCCGCCTTTTTTCTGCAGATGCACGTACGACCCGATCACGTCGACGATCGGGTTCCGGCTTCTCACTTCTTCGATCAGTTCGTCCGAATAGAACGGCATCAGTAATCCTTCCAGCCCTTGGGCACAAACAATTCTTCGTATTTCCAGACCGCGTACTGGTCCGTCATGCCGGAAATGTAGTCGCTCACGACGAGCGCCCGGTCTTCCCGGTCCAGGAACATCTTGTAAGACGCGGGCATCGCGTCCGGGTGGTCCATGTAGTAGCGGAACAGGGCTTCGAGCATGACCTTGGCCTTCTCTTCCTCCTGCTTCACGACCGGGCTCTGGTAGACCGTTTTGAACAGGAAGCCCCGGAGGCCCGCCATCGCCTGCCCGACTTCTTCCGAGTACAGGATGTCGTCGATCCCCATGGACTGGGTGATCACGTCATGCACCATCGTGTTCAGCCGCGCCTTCACGCTGTGTCCGAGCACGGCCGTATATTCTTCCGGGATGTCCGCTTCCGAGAGGACGCCGGCGCGGATCGCGTCGTCCGTGTCATGGTGGATGTAGGCGATCTTGTCGGCGAACCGCACCACCTTTCCCTCCAGCGTCGAAGGCATGTTCCGCGTCCCGTGGTTCAGGATGCCGTCCAGCACTTCCCACGTCAGGTTCATGCCGCGCCCGTCCTTCTCGATCTTTTCGGCCAGGCGGACCGATTGCTCGTTGTGATTAAAGCCCGCGTAGCCGTATTCCTTCAGCACCTTGTCCAGCGCCGCCTCGCCCGAGTGGCCGAACGGCGTGTGCCCGAGGTCATGACCGAGCGCGATCGCTTCGATCAGGTCTTCGTTCAGGCGGAGCGCCTTGCCGATCGTCCGCGCGATCTGCGAGACCTCCAGCGTGTGCGTCAGGCGGGTCCTGTAATGATCCCCTTCCGGCTCCAGGAAGACCTGCGTCTTGTTCTTCATGCGGCGGAACGACTTCGTATGCAGGATGCGGTCCCGGTCCCGCTGGAAGCAGGTCCGTACGTCGCAGGGCTCTTCCGGCCGCTGCCGCCCCTTCGACGCCTTCGCGTGCGCCGCGAAACCGCTCAGGATCTCATATTCACGGTTCTCGATCTGTTCACGGATCGTCATCTGTTTCTTCCCTTTCCGCACGAGGCGATACTCTGTTTTTATTGTAAACAGTTTCCTCTCCGCCGTCAAGTTCTGAGGCAGCGCCGGGGCGCACGGGCTTTCCGGACCGCGCGTTTCTTTTGGAAAACGCTTTATTAGGCGATTTTCACAAATGGTTCATAATTATTTTTGTTTCTTTTGTTGAATTTTCTATGGAAGTCTGCTATAGTAGAAGTACCAGGAAACCAGCCTGGTCTCCTGGAATATGAAAGGAGCGTGCGAACTATGAAATACGTATTTAACGGCAGGAACTACACGATCACGGACGATGTCAGGGCTTACGCGGAGAAGAAACTCTCCAAGCTCGACAATTACTTCACCGATGACACGGAGATCCATGTGACGCTCAGCAAAACGCGTGGTGAGGAAAAGGCCGAAGTCACCATCCCGATGCGCGGGACCACGGTCCGCGCCGAAGAGACCTCGAACGACATGTTCACGGCCATTGATCTTTTACAGGAAATCGTAGAAAGGCAGCTGCGGCGGAATCGGAAGAAACTGATCGACCGCAAGCAGAATGCGCCATCGCTCTCTTCCTACTTTATGGATTTCAACGACGACGAGGAGGTCGAGGAAGAAACGGTCCGCATCGTGAAGTCGAAACACTTCGCGCTGAAACCGATGGACCCGGAGGAAGCCTGCTTCCAGATGGACATGTCCAATCACAATTTCTACGTTTTTTATAACGCAGGCACCGATCAGGTCAATGTGGTGTATAAACGCAAAGACGGAAACTACGGACTCATCGAGCCGGAATACTGATCTCCTGCAAAGAAGCCCCGCCGGGATGACCGGCGGGGCTTTTTCTTTCTGCGGCGCGGCAAGGCACAGGCCTTCGGCGCCGCTTATTTGTTCAGGATGCCGGTCAGGTCGCCGACGACCGCGCCTTCGATGATCGGGCGCATGTACGGTTCGACGTCCGCCGCCGTCATCGGGATCGGCATGTTCTGCAGCTTCATCGACAGCTGCGGATCCTTCGCGGCTTCGAGGATCTGCTCGGTGTACTTCTCCGAATAGCCCTTCAGGTCGGACAGCTTCGTCGGCGCGCCGATCGACTTGCCGAACGCGATCAGGCCTTCCGACACGGCGACCGCACGATCGCGGCCGTGGAGCGTCTCCAGGTCCGCCTCGATGAAGCCGTGCTTCTTCAGCACATTGCCGACCGACAGAAGCTGCGGCTGGATCGCCGGCGAGTAGAACACCGCGTAATACGGATTCATGATGCCGCAGGCGGTCCCGTGCGCGACGAGGTCCACGAGCGAGAAGCTCGTCAGGTGCGCGCCGCTCGTGCCGCCGACCATGATCGCGTAGCCGCCGAGGTCCGTCGCGAGGCCGATCGCTTCACGCGCCTTCTCGTCCTGCAGGTCTTCCTTCAGCTTCGGCGCGTACGTCAGCACGAGGTCGATCGCGGTCTCCGCAAGATCCTTCTTCAGCTCGAACGTTTCCGCGTTCGCGCCGCAGAACACTTCGAAGGTGTGGGCGATCGCGTCGAGCACGCCGTCGATCGTGACCGACAGCGGCATGGACTTCGTCACCTTGTAATCGAAGAAGGACACCGTCGGAACGATCGCCGGATCGACGATCAGCTTCTTCTGGCCGGCGACCGGATCCGTGATGTTCGAATACTTCGTCAGATGGGCGCCGGAGGACGCGGAGGTCTCCACGGCGATCATCGGGATCATGCCGAGCCCGGTCTTCTCCTTCGCTTCCGTCACGAGGCCGGTGCCGAAATAATGATCGATCTCCGGCGTCACCGCAGCGCCGTACGTCGCGAGCATGATCGCGGATTTGCAGGCGTCGATCGTGGAGCCGCCGCCGATCGCGACGACGACGTCCGGGCGGTAATGCAGGATGTAGGTCTCCAGCCGGTAGACGTCCTCACGCGGGGCGTTCGGACGCGCGCCTTCGACGACGTCCGTGACGAGTTCGACGCCGGCAGCCTTCAGGTAACCGACGGCCTCGTCATTGACGGCCTTTAAGAACTTTACCGACGCGGAGATGACCAGCGCGCGCTTTCCGTACTGCGCGGCCACTTCGCCGAGTTTGTTCATGACGCCGAGTCCGTACACATAGCTGTCGCCCTTCCAGGCGTTCAGCAGTTCATATGCTTTCTGAATGGAATCCATGATGTCCTCCTCATCGACCGGCCCCGGTTTTCCGGGGCCGGATGCCTTCTCGGCAGACCGGCTGCCTTACTGGATCTCGAGATTCTTCTTGTCCTTGTAGCCCTTCTGGTACATCGTCAGATGACGCGGCAGGCCCGCGACCATCATCGGATTGTAATGGCCCTGGATCAGCGGATAAACGTAATCCACGAAGTCTTCGGTGACGTAGTCGCCCTCTTCGTTGATCCACTCCCGCGGAACGAGTTTCTCGCCGTTCGCGATGCGGTGCACGTCGTACACGGCCGTCGCGGTCTGATACGGATCGTCGGACACGCGCTCGATGACGACCATCACGCCCGTGGAGCCTTCGTCCGCCGCCTTCACCGTCGCGCCGCCGACCGAGAACGCCTCGTCGACGTCGATCTTGGACGCCAGGTGTGCCGCCGCGCGCTGCAGGGTCGAAAGCTCGACCGCACGCGTCTTGACGCCGAGGCGGTCATTGACGACGTTCGCCAGGTACGCGGCCGTGCCGGTCATCTGCAGATGGCCGAACGCGTCGCGGGATTCATTGTGCATCGCGTATTCGCAGATGTACTTGCCGTCCTTGTCCTTGATGCCCTCGGACACGCACGCCACGACGACGTCCTTCTCGTCCAGGAGCTTCTTGATCTTCTCGACGAACCTGTCGACGTCGAACGGGACTTCCGGCAGGTAGATCAGGTCAGCGCCGTCGCAGTCTTCCTGACGCGCGAGCGCCGCGGAACCGACGAGCCAGCCGGCGTTGCGGCCCATGATCTCCATGATCGTGACGTTCTTGCGCTTGTAGGAGAAGCCCAGGGCGTCGCGGATGATCTCCTTCGTGGAGGTCGCGATGTACTTCGCGGCGCTGCCGAAGCCCGGTGTATGGTCGGTGATCGCGAGGTCGTTGTCAATGGTCTTCGGGCAGCCGACGAACCGCTGCGTCGCGCCGGAGAACAGCGCGTAATCGGCCAGCTTCTTGATCGTGTCCATCGAATCGTTTCCGCCGATGTAGATGAAAACTTCGATCTCCAGCTCGTCGAGGATCCGGAAGATCCGCTTGTAGAGCTCGATATTCTCATGGATCTCCGGCAGCTTGTAGCGGCAGGTCCCCAGGAACGCCGACGGTGTCCGCTTCAGCAGTTCAAGATCCAGCTCGTTCTTGATGTAATCCGCCATATCCACGTACTTCTCGTCGATGAAGCCCTGGATGCCGTTGCACATGCCGTAGATCTTATTGTAGCCGCGCTCCATGGCCGTCTTGAAGACGCCCGCGAGGCTTGCGTTGATGACGGCTGTCGGGCCGCCGGACTGTCCTACGATAACATTACCCTTCATAAATCTTTTTTCCTTTTTCTTTATTGCAATGCGGGCGCGTTTCGCGCCGCACACTCAGCTTCAGAAGCCTTCCACGCCCTCGATCGCGACGGCCCAGGTCGTCCCCGAGTCGGTCCCCTTGATCGGCAGAGGCGCGCACATGAAGAAGAAATGATCCTCCTTCAGTTCCTCCACGTTCTGCAGGACCTCCACGAACGGCTTGTTGTGCCGCAGCATGATCTCGTGGAACATCCAGGTCGTGCCGGGCGCGCCGCACTCGACCGTGATGCCGTCGCCGAAGCCCATGGCTTTCACGTTGTGGTCCACGCACCAGTTCGCGACGTCCGTCCCGACGATGAGCCGCCGATCCTTCTCCGTGTTCGAGTCCGCCGTGAACGGCGGAAGCTTCCAGTCGGAGTCCAGGATCAGGATGTCGCCGTCGCGGACCCGGTCCAGGCACAGTCTGTCCATATCCGCATAGGAAATGATCCCGCGTTCCGGCACGGTATCCTTGAAATCGACGAGCAGGCCGCGGCCGATGAAGGTCGTGACGGGCAGCTCCCCGATGCCGGGCCAGCCCTCATGCTGATGGGAGGGGCCCTCGATGTGCGTGCCCAGGTGCGTCGTGACCGTCAGCGTCGACCCGAAGCCGGGCACGAGGCCGTGTCCCGGACCGTGCCGGTCGACCTTGCACAGACGCGTTTCCGTCTCGGGGTCGATGTGCTTCGCCATGTCGATCACCCGGTAGCCGTTCATTTCATACACGTTGCCGTTCTTCATGCTGTCTCCTTTTAGCATCTGTCCGCCAAACGGCGCCTGCGGCCCGAAAAGGCCGTTTTCCGCCCTGTTTCCTTTACAGGAAATCTTCCCTGTAGGGCGTGAAAGTGTCGAGCATTTTGCCCTTTTCAAGGCATACGCAGCCATGCACGACGTTCGGCTGCTTCAGCAGCGTATCGCCCGCGTGCACGATCTTCGTGACGCCGCCGATCGTAAATTCAAAAGTGCCTTCCAGGATGTAGGTCAGCTGCCAGTGCGGATGCGAATGCATCGCGCCGACCGCGCCTTTGTCGAATTCCAGGTAGCACTGCATCATGTTGTCGCCCCAGGCCAGGATCTTGCGCTTGACGCCGCCGCCGAGATCCTTGAACTCGCAGTCGTCGAAATAGGTAAAAGCATCGTTTCTCATGTTTTTCTCCTTTGTGCGGTCTGTGTAATATGGTGTCCGGTCCTTCCCGGAAACGCCTTCTTCTTTACGGCCGTGTCAGATGAACGGCCTTCTGTCAAGGACGAGCTTCAGGGGTCTTTCGACCGAATACTCGCCCGGCAGCGCGCGGTACAGCTCCACGATGGCGCAGCAGGCGCCGAAGAGCTGGTGCAGGTCGTCAAAGCTTCTGTCCGTCTTAGGATCCGCCTGATCGAAATAATCGAAATAGCCCTCGGCGAATTCCTTCAGGACGTCCTTGATCTCCTGAAAACGGTGCGGCGTCTGGCGCGACGCGCGCGTCAGGCAGAAGATCCAGTCGATCTCCATGAAGTTGCACTCTTTGCCGAACCGTTTCGTCAGCTTGCGGTCGTAGTACAGCGCAAGGTTCGTGTCGATGATCTTCTCCGGATACCGCAGTTTCTTCGAAGCGTATTCGTGATTGAACATGTAGTGGAAGGTGCCCGCCATGTGATGGAACGGCGGCACGGATTCCGGGTTCCCGACAAAGCCCTTGCGCCAGAGACCGGTCACGGGGTCTTCATTGTCCCAGAGCCATTGGAAATAAGCGTCTTCCCATTCGCGGGTGCACGCGCCCGTCAGCTTCTGGATGACGTAGATGCCGGCGCCCTTGTGGGAGTTGTGCCAGGGATCCTTCATCCAGTCCAGCGTGTCCAGGTACTCGTACAGCGCCGGGACCGAAAGCTGCGCTTCCAGCGCTTTCACCGGATGGTCCGGCTTCTCGTCGAACAGCTCCAGCGCCGCGATGCAGTGCGCGGTCGTGTGCGTCGGAAAATGCGTCGGTTCCTCATACAGGCCGGTGTCCGGATGCTGCAGGCCTTTCAGGGTCTTCACGAACCCGTCGCGGAACGCGCGGTCCGGCTTGAAATCGCCCGTCATGTAGAGGATGTTCGCGGCATCGGCGACGCCGTACTCATTGACGCGCTTCGTCTCACCCTCCGGGAACGCGAAGGTCCAGCGGGTATACTGCCCTTCCTCCTCCAGCCGGTGCGCATGGACCGTCTGCCGGATCTTTTCAATGATCGGTTCAATGTCTCTCATGAAGTCCGTTTCCTTTCTTCCCGGGAACCGGCCCGTCCTTCAGGCCGCCCCTTACGCCATATAGCATTATATACGAGAAAACGCCGAAATTCAACGGAAAAAAGCCGAAAGCCGCGCAGAAAAACGATTCTGCGCGGCTTTTTGCTGTTTCGGGGCGCTTCTTCGGATGAAGAAGGCTCCCGCCTGCGTTCAGCGGATCAGCTGTCCGTTCAGAAGGCCGTTGAACTCGTTCATCAGGACCTCTTCGTTCTTCCTCATCATGACGGTCAGGCCGCCGTCCGGCAGGAAGGCGAATTTGAACTGTTCGCTCGACAGTTCGAAGTCCAGGACCTGGGCGTTGATGAAGAACGTGTCCTCCCGAAGCCAGCCGGCGGACGTGAAGCACTGGAGGTCATAGCCCGGGAACGTGCCCCGGACGTTCTTTCCGATGCCAAAGGGCAGGCGGAAATGCTTCCCGCGGCGCACGAATTCCATAACGCCCTCGTCTTCTTCGCCGAAGCGCAGCGTGAACTCCTGGAAGTCATGCCGGTTCGCCGCAATGCCAAAGGTGCGGCCGTTCACGCGATCCTGCCAATGCAGCGCAACGGCGTTCCCGGTCACCGGGATCGACAGCGTCTCCGCCAGCGTTTCCAGCTCCTCGAGCGCCTCCGGGTCCTCCGGCAGCGGCGCGTCGGAAATGTTTTCGACCAGCACGTCCGTGATCAGCCGCTGAATGCCTTCCGTCGCCGACGGGATCCCCTGGGAATCGCAGGTGTAGACGATCGCAAGGTCTTTGTCGCGGAACATCATCGTATCGTTCGAGCCCATGCCGAGCATCATGAAGCAGTTCTCGTCACGGATCCAGAACTGGTAGCCGTAGCCGACCGCATCGTGTGCGTTCGGCGCGATCGGCGTCCTGACCGTCGTAGCCTGCCGAAGATATGCTTTCGGCAGGATCTCTTTCCCGGTCTCACGGTCCACACCGTCGTCCAGCAGCAGACGGGCGACCTTCAGCATGTCGGACGGCAGCGCCATCAGGCCCGAGCCGTTCCGGGTCTCCCCGTCCGGACGCGGGACGATGTAGCTCTCATCCGAGAACACGATATCGTAGAATCCGTTCTGCTTCAGGTACTCGAGCGGGTCCAGGCCGGTGAGTTTCTTGACGAGCGCGCCCATCGCATGGGTGCCCGAGG
>JAGDBR010000402.1 GCA_017958935.1 Lachnospiraceae bacterium
GCTCGCAGATATGGTCGTGATAATGATAGCGGACTGCCGAGACCGTACGGTCCGCCCGGTCCCAGATAAGCTCCGGCAGGCCGTCGAGCAGGTCCATGCCGCAGCGTGCGGCGAACGTCTCCGGCAGGTCGTCGGTCCCGGGGAGGAAGACGTCCTTCAGATCGGTCGCGTATTTCAGCGTCTGCTTGCGCGCGAACTGCGGCTCGTCCGTGAAGATCGACGGGACGGTCTTGTCGAACTCGTCCGCGACGGTGCGCTCATAGGCCTCGTACGTCACTTCGATGAACCGGTCCATTGCCTTTTTATCGAGCGTGTTGATGTAGGTCTGGTTGTTGAACCAGCCGTTCTCGCGCGCGAACTCGAGGTAAGCATACCATTTCGTGTGCGCAGCCGCGTCGTTCTCGCCGATCCGCACGGCCGAGACCAGGCCGCCGTCCGGATCCAGCTCTACGTCGTAGCAGGCGAGGAGCCGCCCGTTCTCGGTGCGCATCGGGTCATGCGAGGAATTGTCGGAGAGGGGGACCATCGGCACGCCGCTCCCGTAAGGATACGGAGTGAACAGCAGATACCGCTCGCGGAACGCCGGGTCCTTCGTCACGAGGCCGCCCGCCGCGCCCGAGGGCCAGCGGTCCTCGTCGTACAGGTAGGCCAGCATGTCGCTTTCCTTCGCGCGGTCCACGACGGCGCGGATCAGCTGCATGTATTCGTCGCTCAGATAGGGCGTCGCCATGCCGGTGCGCACGTGCATGTGCGCGCCGCCGAAGCCCATTTCCTTCAGTACGTCCAGCTGCCGGAACAGTTCCTCCTTGTCCAGTTTGCAGTTCCAGGCCCAGAACGGGGCGCCGCGGTATTCGGACGTCGGGTGCCGGAACAGATCGTCCCGGAGCGTCGGTTCGCCGGTTTTCTTATAGAGCATGAGGTCCTCCTGTTCATGGCGCTGCGAAGCGTTCGCAGCCCTGTAAACGGCTCAAAGCGCGAAAAACCGCGGACGCAGTCGCATCCGCGGTAATGTTCAGGCGCCTTCGGCCAGATCGTTCAGTGTATTCTGCATCATGCCTTTTACGTATTCGGCCAGATGCTTCTGATCTTCCTTCGGCAGGTCGCCGATCGTGATCGGCGCGCCGAAATCGACCTTCACCGTCACGGGCGTCAGCCGCGGCACGTGCGCCTCGAAAACGGCGTCCGTGTTGTAAAGCGTGACGGGAATGATGCGCACGCCGGAGCGCTGCGCGAGCTTGAAGGAACCGCCGTGGAACTCCAGCAGCCCGGTCTTGTCCGCGTGGTCCTTGTTCCGCGTGCCTTCCGGGAAGATCGCCATCGAGACGCCTTCGTTCAGATAGCCGATGCCCTTCTGGATCGTCTCATAGCCCTTCCGCAAGTTCTTGCGGTCCAGGAACAGGCAGTAGGCCATCTTCATGTACCAGGCGATGCACGGCAGGTATTTCAGCTCCTCCTTCGCGACGAAGCCGGTCGGCTCCCGGAAGAAGGTGTAGACGATGAAAATGTCGAAATAGCTCCGGTGGTTCAGCACGTAGAGCACGGTCTCGTCGTCCGGGACGTTCTCGACGCCGGTCGCGACGACCTTGCAGCCGCCGACGAACACCGCCAGATGCATCAGCATCTTCAGATAATAGAACGCGCAGTCCCCGTAGAAGCGCCGTCTGAACAGCGACCCGACGGCCGCGACGAGCCACACCAGCGGGAACAGCAGGCAGAAGAAGATCAGCAATGTGATAAAGATGATCGTGCGAATCATAGTTCCTTACCTCGAGGAATATTATTGCGCATTTCCCGGTGAAAAGCAACTGATTTTTCATCGCCGCAGCTGCCGGGCAGGCCCGTTCTGCGCGCGGTGCCGGAGGTCTTAGTCCCGGCCGCAGAACGCAAAGACGCGGTCGTAGAAATCCTTTGCTTCCTCGAACGCGCCGTGTCCGAGGCCCTCATACACGTACAGTTCGCTTCCCGCGATCGACCGGTTCAGTTCAAAAGCGGCTTCGTTCCCGACGGTATGATCGTCGCTTCCCGCGATGATGAGCGCAGGGCAGCCGATCTTTTCAAGCTCGCTCCTGCAGTCGAATGCAAGGATCGCGCGGGCGTTTTTGAAGAACCGGTCATAGTTTGACGGCTTGGTGAACCTCGCGATCAGGGGGAAATAAGCCCGGTTTTTCTGCAGGTACTTTTCCGAGTACATCCTTTCGGCGGTGTCGGTCATCAAAGAGACGTGATCGTTCCGTTCCGCCATGCCGATCCAGGCCGAAACGGCGCTGCGGATGACGTCGTTCGCGTTCGGCGCCGTGACGGCAAGGACCAGTTTCCGGACCGTTTCCGGATGATCGATGGCCATATACTGGGCGATCATGCCGCCCTCCGAGACACCGAGAAGATCCGCCCGGCCGATCCCGAGGCTTTTCAGCACGGCGGCCTGGTCATTGGCCATTTCCCGGATCGAATAGCCGTCGGGCATGTCGTTCTTCCTGCTGAACATGTAAACGGTATAGTCCTTCAGATACTTCCGGTACGGAAGGGAGAGGATCCCCGCCTTTCCTTTCACGGTCGCAAGGCCGTCCGAAAGACCCGGCAGGACGACGAGCGTCTTTCTGCCGGTGCCGAAGCAGACGTAGTACATTTCCGTATTGCCGATCGCGGCACAGCCGTTCTTTTTCATGATCCGGATCCTTCGCTTTCGCTTGTTTGATCCATTATACCACAGCGGACCGCGGGTTGTTAAGAGGCAGCCGGAGCGATGTCCGCCCCGCCCGCCGCGGCGGAAAAACGGGCGGACGGATGCCTCCGGAGGGCCGGGAACACAATAAACGCAGACTTTGCTGATTTTCATTGTTTTTTGCAAGGTTTTGTATTAAAATATAATGACTATACTGCCGGAGTATGGGTTTTGCGTGAACAGCCCGCCTGCCGGTGCGTGAACAAGCCGCAGTCATCACGCGGCCATCGGAGGAAACTTATGGAAAACATCACCTGTGTCCCGGTCCGGGCACTCTTCAAGGAAACAGATCGATATATCGGCAAGGAGATCACCGTCGGCGGCTGGGTCCGCTCGAACCGTGACTCCAAAGCCTTTGGCTTTCTCGTCTTAAGCGACGGCACATTCTTTAATCCGCTTCAGGTCGTCTACCATGACGACATGGAGAACTTTCCGAAGGTCACGAAGCTTCTGGCCGGCGCGGCCGTGATCTGCACAGGCACGCTCGTCGCGACGCCGGAAGCGAAGCAGCCGTTCGAGCTGCAGGCGAAGAGCGTCTTCGTCGAAGGGGAGAGCCCCTCCGACTATCCGCTGCAGAAGAAGCGCCATACCCTGGAATACCTGCGCACGATGACGCACCTGCGTCCGCGCACGAACACGTTCCAGGCGGTGTTCCGCGTGCGCTCGCTCGTGGCTTATGCGATCCACCGGTTCTTCCAGGAGCGCGATTTCGTCTACGTCCATACCCCGATCATCACCGGCTCCGACGCCGAGGGCGCGGGCGAGATGTTCCAGGTCACGACGCTGCCGATCGCCGATCCGCCGCGGACCGAAGACGGCGCCGTCGATTACGCGCAGGATTTCTTCAAGAAGCCGACGAACCTGACCGTTTCCGGCCAGCTGAACGGAGAGACCTTCGCGTGCACGTTCCGCAACATCTACACCTTCGGCCCGA
>JAGDBR010000403.1 GCA_017958935.1 Lachnospiraceae bacterium
ATTTTTTGCGTCTGTAGCTCAGTGGATAGAGCACCGGCCTCCGGAGCCGGGTGCGGAGGTTCGATTCCTCTCAGACGCACTTTTGCACACAACAAACTGACGGAAGAAACGACATGACACGCAGAACGCAGGAGAAGATCCGAAAACTGTTTCCATATATATCGGTCCTGATCATCGGCGCCCTGATCGTTCTGGGCGTCTGGCTGTTCGCGGAGAAACCGGAACCGGCGCCGCAGCCGCAGCCGTCCTCGCAGACCGAGACGCCTGCGCCGGACACGTCCCGGACGGAGACGGAACCGCCCGTCACGACGACCGAAGCGCCGTCCACCGAGCCGGAGCTGCCGACCGCGAACGCGATCGACGCCGTGAACGTGGACCGGCTGATCGGCCGCTACTACGCGGCGAAGCTGCAGGACGACGCGGACGAGCTGAACCGGATCGTCGAGGGCGACAAGCCCTATGACGTCGCGTCCCTGAGCAACGAGACGCAGTTCATCGCGAAGTACGACAATTTCCTGACGTACGTGATCCCGGGCATCTCGGACAACAACTTCATCGTTTACGTCAAGTACGACATCTTCTTCAACGGCATCAAGACCGGCGCGCCCGCGCTGAATCACTTCGTCTGCGTGAAGGACGGGGAAGAATACCGTATCTACAACAAGGAGATCTCGTCCGAATTCCGGGCTTACCTGGACGAAACCGAGAATTCCGACACGGTCACGCGCCTGAAGCAGCAGGTCGAGGACGAGCTGGAAGAAGCGTGCGCGGCGGACGTGGATCTGAAATACCTGATGGAGCTTCTGAACGGCGAAAGTTCGTCGGGCTCCTGACGAATAGGAATTGAAATGCCATTGCGGTCGACGCAGTGGCATTTTGCGATACCGGGCTTTTCGCGCGGCAGGAGAACGCCGCGCGCTTCATAAACATCTTTTTGTAGGAGGCTGAAATGGAAAAGTACATCCTGGCGATCGACGCCGGCACCACTTCTTCCCGCGCGATCCTGTTCAACCACGACGGAGAGATCGTGAGCGTCGCGCAGAAGGAATTCCCGCAGTTCTTCCCGAAGCCGGGCTGGGTCGAGCATGACGCGACGCAGATCTGGCTGACGCAGTACGAGGTCGTGGTCGAGGCGATCCGGAAGGCGAACGCCACCTATGAGAACATCGCGGGCATCGGCATCACGAACCAGCGCGAGACGACGGTCATCTGGGACCGGAAGACGTCCGAGCCGATCTGCCGGGCGATCGTCTGGCAGGACAGAAGGACTGCCGCGTACTGCGACGAATTAAAGGCCGCCGGCCTCACGGACACCTTCCGGGAGAAGACCGGTCTGGTCATCGATCCGTATTTCTCCGGCACGAAGATCCGCTGGATCCTGGAGAACGTCGAGGGCGCGCGGGAACGCGCCGAGCGCGGCGAGCTGTGCTTCGGCACGGTCGAGACCTGGCTGATCTGGAAGCTTTCCGGCGGCAGAGTCCACGTGACGGACTATTCGAACGCGTCCAGAACGATGCTGTTCAATATCAGCACGCTGAACTGGGACGATGAGATCCTGGAGAAGCTGAACATTCCGAAGGCCCTTCTTCCGGACGTGAAGCCGTCCTCGTGCGTGTACGGCGAGACCGATCCGATGCTGTTCGGAGGCCCGATCCCGATCGCCGGCGCGGGCGGCGACCAGCAGTGCGCGCTGTTCGGCCAGACCTGCTTCAGGAAGGGCGACG
>JAGDBR010000404.1 GCA_017958935.1 Lachnospiraceae bacterium
GGTCGGCGTAATTGCCGCATTCATCGGGCTTCGCGCCGGGGATCACTCCCTCGAAATCCCGGATGAAGGCGAACATTTCGCGCATCAGCGGCACGAGCTCCTCGGAGGTCAGGTCGCCCTCCAGGATCGCGTAGAAGCCGGTCCGGCAGCCCATCGGGCCGAAATAGACGACGCGCTCCTTCACCCCGTCCCGGTTCCGAAGGAACGTCGCGCCGAGGTGCTCGATCGTATGCAGTTCGGCCGTGTTCAGCACGGGCTCCCGGTTCGGCGCGGTCAGCCGGATGTCAAACGTCGTCAGCGTGACGCCGCCGAAGACGTCCTTCCGCGACACGTAGATGCCGGGCTCCAGCCGCAGGTGGTCGATCCGGAAGCTCGCGATCTTCTCCATCAGTCGAACTCCAGCGTGCCGAATTCCGCCAGAGCCTTCTTCTCGCAGGCCGTGTACGGGGCGTTCGGATTGCTGTGGTGGTTGGCCTGGCAGAGGTCGCACTTGCGGTTGCGCGGGCAGCCCTTCGCCCGTCCGCCCTCGCAGGGGCAGGTCTCGGGATTGTGCAGGTAATCGGGTCTCTTCATGATGATGCTCCTTTCTTTAGCGTGCGTTCTTTTTGCGCAGCGCGGCGTCCAGCTCGGTGAAGACGCCCTTCGGGCTGACTTCGTCGAGCAGCTCTGCCATGCGGCGAATCTCGGCGTCGGTCAGCGTCTTGACGCCGGTGACGTTCCTGAAGCGCGTCGCGACGACGTAGTCGCGCACTTCTTCGGGCGTCGCGCCTTCTTCACGCATGGTCTTCACGCGCTTGCTCGAGTTCGCGAATTTGATGAGGTCCTTGTTCAGCAGGTCGTAGGAGAGTCTGCCGTTCTTGTCGGTGTAGACCGCGACGAGCGCCTCGTATGCGGGGCTGACCGCGACTTTCTCCTCTTCCCAGAGCTCGGGTTCGGGCTCGGCCTTCTTCTGTTCGGTAAAGCGGGCGCCGCTGAGGCGGACGCTGCCGCGCTTGTGGTAGGGCAGGCCGGAAGTCAGCGCGATCGCCTCCTGGAAAGCTTCCTTCGGATAAAGCTCGGAAGAAGCGTTCGCTGCAAGGATCGGCTCGCCCGAGGTCTTGCTGATCGTCGCGATGCCCGGCTGGGAAACGCCCTTTTTCAGAATGACGATGCCGGAGCCGCCGGAGGGCAGCTTTCTTCTGTAGGCGATCGCAGGGATCACGGTCAATGTAACGTTTTCTGTGCGGATCATTGGAATCTCCTTTCTCGCTTTTTCTTCATTATAGCGGTTTCCGGCGTCCTGTACAAGAAAACATTTTATAAACTTTTCGTGAATGGGAGCGGACGGCAGAAACACACGCCCGTCCGCCGCATCCTGCCGAAAAATACTCGAAAAATTCACAGTTCTGTGCTATGATCGAATCAACAGAAAAAGGAGGTATGATTTTATGGAAATGAAGTTTTACCGCTGCTCCGTCTGCGGCAAGATCGTTGCGGTCGTGAAGGATACCCGCGTGCCGCTCATGTGCTGCGGAAAGCCGATGGAAGAGATCGTGCCCGGCACGACAGACGCTTCGCTCGAGAAGCACGTGCCGGTCTTTGAAGTGAAGGACAACGTCGTCGTGGTCACGGTCGGAAGCGTCGAGCATCCGATGCTGCCGGAGCATTACATCGAGTGGGTCGCGCTGAAGACGAAATTCGGCAACCAGCGGAAGGCCCTGAAACCGGGCGACGCCCCGAAGGCGTGCTTTGCGCTCCTGCCGGGCGACGAAGTGGAGGAAGTCTACGCTTTCTGCAACCTGCATTCGCTCTGGAAGGCCTGAAGGAAGGAGGCGCGCAGGATGAAGATCACGCTGAACCCTGACGCGGAAGTCGTCAGGATCATCAAGGAAGGACTGCAGCAGAAAGGCGGCTACTGCCCGTGCCGGCGCGAAATGACGCCCGACACGAAGTGCATGTGCAAGGAGTTCCGTGACCAGATCGCAGATCCCGATTACGAGGGATTCTGCCACTGCATGCTGTATTACAAGTCGAAGGACTGAGCGATAAGGGCCGCCGGGGAGAATGCCGGGCGGCCGCGAAACGAAGAAGGAGGACATCATGGCTGAGATCACAGTAACTGCGGACAGCTTCGAACAGGACGTGCTGAAGTCGGACATCCCGGTCCTCGTGGATTTCTGGGCAACGTGGTGCGGCCCCTGCCGCCTGCTGTCCCCGATCCTGGAGGAAGTCGCGAAGGAATACGAAGGCAAGGTCGTCCTCGCGAAGGTGAACGTCGACGAAGAGCCGGAGCTCGCGGACAGCTTCCGCATCCGGAACATCCCGACGGTGCTGCTGTTCAAGAACGGCGAGATCGCGGCGACATCGGTCGGTTACGTACCGAAGGCCGAGATCGAAGCGCTGCTGCAGTAAGCGGGGCATGAAGGCGCGGCCGGAGAGCGCCGCGCACGGACATTTGCGGCATGAAGCCGCGGAACAAAGGAGGACATTGAAGATGGGCACGAACAAGTACGCCGGCACGAAGACGGAAAAGAACCTTCTGGAAGCCTTTGCCGGCGAGTCGCAGGCGCGAAACAAATACACGTATTTCGCGTCCCGCGCGAAGAAGGAAGGATACGAGCAGATCTCCGAGATCTTTACGAAGACTGCAGCGAACGAGAAAGAGCACGCCGAGATCTGGTTCAAGGAGCTTGGCGGCATCGGAAATACCGCGGAGAACCTTTCGGCGGCCGCGGACGGCGAGAACTACGAGTGGACTGACATGTACGAGGGCTTCGCAAAGACTGCGGACGAGGAAGGCTTCCACGAGCTTGCCGAAAAGTTCCGCATGGTCGGCGCGATCGAGAAGACGCATGAGGAGAGATACCGCGCGCTGTTAAAGAACGTCGA
>JAGDBR010000405.1 GCA_017958935.1 Lachnospiraceae bacterium
GCTGAGGCCGGGAAGTAAGGCATGAAAAAGAGGAGGCATGTGCCTCCTCTTTTCGTGTGCCTTGCGGCTTACGATCCGGTCCGTTTGTGCCTTGCGGCCTTACTCTCCGGCGAGCTCCTGCGCTTTCCGCACGACGCGGGTCGCGTTGATCTGCAGCTGTTTCTTCGTGACGAGGCCGTTCTGCAGGCCTTGCAGCAGCGCCTTGTAGTCGCCGGCGCTGCCCGGCATCGTCAGGTCATTGCCCGCTGCCGCGATCCCCGGCGCCTTCGGACGCGCGTACTTGTTCCCGCGGCCGAACATCTGCGCGACGATCCAGTCGGTCATCACGATGCCGTCGAAGCCGAACTCGGCGCGCAGCACGTCGTCGATCAGTTCCTTGTTCTCGGACGTGTGCAGGCCGTTCAGCAGGTTATAGGACGTCATGACCGCGTGCGGCCGGCCCTCCTTCACCGCGATCCCGAAGCCGCGCAGGTAGATCTCGCGCATCGCGCGCTCGCTGACCCGGCTGTTCGAGCTGTAGCGGTTCGTTTCCTGGTTGTTCGCCGCGTAATGCTTGAGCGTCACGCCGCAGCCCGGATGCTTCTGGACGCCGCGCGTGAGCGCCGCCGCCATGCGGCCCGTGATCAGCGGATCCTCCGAGAAGTACTCGAAGTTCCGGCCGCACAGGATGCTGCGGTGGATGTTCAGCGCGGGCGCGAGCCACAGATGCACGCCGAAGCGCTCCATCTCGTCTCCGACGACGTCTCCGCACTGCTCCGCAAGCTCGACGTTCCAGCTCTGCGCGATCGCGGTCCCGATCGGGATCGCCGTGCAGTTCTGCTCCAGGACTTCACCCTTCGGCTTCTTGTTCCCGCCCGCAAGCTTCATCAAAAAGAGCGCGGGCTTCGGCATCAGGTCTTCCATGCTGGAGAGCGTGCTGCCGCCGATACCACGTGCGCCCTTCGCGTCGCGGACGTACTGCCGGCTCAAGCGAAGGCCTGCGGGGCCGTCCGCCATGATCAGCGCCGGAACAGCCTTGTCGGTGAGCGCGCCCGTCGTCTCGCCGGCCGCGCCGGCGACGCGCTGCGACGCATTGCCGATCACGCTCAGGACGCCGCCCTTCGGGTCGAACGCACCGATGTTCAGCAGGCAGAGCTCCTCGTCCGTGAGGGCCTCGACGGCCGGGTCGACGTCTTCCGGGATCGAGTATTCCACGGTCTCCGGCGCAATGGACGCCGCCGCTGCGTAAACGACCGGCAGATCCGGCAGCGTCTCTTCCCTGCGGGTCTCCGGCTTCCAGTCTTCGAAGCCCGGCCGTCCGAGCTTGTTCTCGCAGTTCAGGACGACGGCTTCCCGTCCAGCCGCAGGATCGACGCGGGCTTGACGTCTTCCGAGGACGTGCCGAGATAAAGCACGTAATCGCCGCGCTCGAGGACCCATTTCGCGAGCGCTTCATCATAGGACGCGATATCCTTCAGCGGGAACGTCAGCGTCATTTCCTCCTGCGTTCCGGGCTGCACGGTCTGCGTCTTTCGGAACGATACGAGCGTCCTGAACGGCTTGTCGATCCGGCCCTGCGGCGGCGCAACGTAGACCTGGGCGACTTCACGCCCCGGCCGCTCGCCGACGTTCTTGACGTACGCTTTCAGCGAGACGGTGCCGTCTTCGACGCGCGTCTCGCCGGGATAGATCTCGAAATCCGTATAGCCTAAGCCGAAGCCGAACGGGAAGAGGACTTCCTGTCCGATCGTGCCGAAATAGCGGTAACCGACGTAGACGCCTTCCTTGTAGTCCGTGTCGTTCTTATCGCCGAAGCCGCCGATCTGCGGATAATCTTCCCAGGCGGTCCAAGTCGTCGCGAGTTTTCCGGACGGGAAGCTCTTGCCCAGGATGAGGTCGGCAAGGATGTTCCCGGTCTCGGCGCCGAGCTGGCTCAAGACCAGGATGTTCCCGGCCTCCAGGACCGGCGAAAGGTCGACGGGCCCGCCCGCATTGACGACGAGGAGGAAGTTCTTGTACTCTTCGTTGAGTTTCAGAATGTCGCGTTTTTCGGTCTCCGTCAGCAGGACGTCGCCCGGCACGGGCTGCCGGTCCGAGCCCTCGCCCGAGATGCGGGACAGGACGTAGACCGCGGTGTCTCCCGCGCCCTCCGTCGGAATGTCGTACTCCGGCTCCGGCATCACGGCGCCCATGCTCTCGAGGATCGCGAGCGTGCCGTGCTTCAGCGCCTGGCGCTTTAAGTCCTTGATGAACTGCTCGTGGGCTTCGGCCACGACCTTGTCGTAGGCGTCCATCCAGAGCTTCGTCGTCAGCCGGAAGCCGGCGTTCTCCAGCCCCTCTTCGACCGTCACGAAATACCGGGAATTCACTTCGCCGGATCCCGTGCCGCCTTTGATCGTGCGGCGCGCGCCGCTTCCGTACAGCGCGAGCTTCCCGGGCCCGTTCAGCGGGAACGCGCCGTCCGTCTTCAGCAGGACCGCGCATTCGGCGCCCAGGCGGCGCATCAGTTCAGCATGTTCTCTCTCATAAGCTTCCATGGTCATCCCTCTTTTGTATGCGTTCTCTGCCGAAAGCCGGCAGGCAGTCGTTTCTAAGAACATTTTACCAAGGCGCTCCTTCGTTTTCAAGCAGAACCGCACGGCATGAAAAAGCCGCAGGCGCGGTGCCTGCGGCTTTGATGCGGGTCGCGGAACGAAACGGATCTGCCGCCTCTTCGCGCCCCTTAATTCGTATAGTCGTAGAAGCCGTGTCCGGTCTTCCGGCCGAGTTTCCCTTCCTGGACCATTTCTTCGATCATGTCGAAGCAGTCCGGCTTCACGCCGCTGCTCTTGTACATGGCCTTCAGCAGGTCGTAGGACAGGTCGATGCCGGTCAGGTCCATCAGGCGGAACGGGCCCATCGGATACTTCAGGCCTTCTTCTCACGCGATGTCCACTTCCTGCGGGGTGAGATATCCGTTCTGCACGAGATACCGCGCTTCCTGGTTCACGACGCCGGTGATGCGGTTCGCCGCGAAGCCCGAGATCTCCTTCTTCATGAGGACCGGGATCTTGCCGATCGACTTGCAGAAATCGAAGACCTGCTGCGCCACTTCCTCCCGCGTGTGCGGACCCTGGACGACCTCGACGAACTTCATGACGAGCGCCGGGTTGTAGAAGTGCGCGTTGCACAGGCGGGACGGATCCTTGAAGCAGTCTTTGAACATCGAGGAGACCATGTAGCTGGAGTTCGTTGCGACGATCGCGTCCGGACGGATGACTTCGTCGAGTTCCTTGA
>JAGDBR010000406.1 GCA_017958935.1 Lachnospiraceae bacterium
CCCGCCGAGGACCAGCATGTCGGACGCATAGCCTGCGGACGGGTTTGCCGAGACGCCGGAGAAGGCGTCGGATCCGCCGCACTGCATGCCGATCAGCAGCTTCGAGAGCGGAAGTTCTGTGCGTGTGCGCTTGTTCAACCGTTCGAGCTTCTTCTTCGCCATCTCCATGATGGCATCCGACATTGCGTCAAAGCCCTCGTAATCCTGCAGCGTCAGGACGTTTTCAGGCGTGATCTCCGAAGGCTCCAGCACGCGCTCATACGTCAGTTTTTCACACCCTAATCCGACGACCATGATCTCGCCTCCGAAGTTCGGATGGCGGATGAGATTCCGGATCGCGCGGATCGGGATCGGCGCGTTCGTCGCGTTGATCGCGACGCCGCAGCCGTACGGATGCGTGATCGCGATGACGTTGTCAACGTTCGGATACAGCGGGAGCAATTCCTTCCGGATCCGGTCGACGACGACCTTCAATACGCCTGCCGCGCACTGAACCGTCGTGACGATGCCCAGATAATTACGCGTCCCGGCAAAGCCTTCGCCGTTGTCGTATCCCATCCAGGTCGTACGGGTCGGGATCGGCAGGTCTTCGATCGCTTTCACGTTGGTGCCGTAAGCCATGTTGTCGAGCGACGGGCTCGTCGGCAGGTCGATCATGTATTCGTTGATCCACTCGCCTTTTTCGATGTCCCTTACCGCCGGGCCCAGCACCACGCCGTAGCGGATGACGGGCTCTCCCTTTTTGATGTCGGTCAGCGCAACTTTGTGCGCCTGCGGGATCTCATTCTTCGTCACGACGCCGGGCAGCACCTCGACCCCGGGTTTGAGGTCGAGGATCGCTACCGCAACGTTATCGTTGTCTTTGATCTTGACGACTAAATCGTTCACTGGCATTCCCTCACTTCACGAGGCCCATGTCCTCGAGCACCTGATGCAGCTTCTCTTTCTCCGCCGGCGTCAGTTCGCCGATCGGATCCAGACACTTGCCGACCGGCACGCCCTGCATGACGAGGCCTTCCTTGATGACCTCCGGGAACGTGCCCATGCCGCAGGCGATGCGAAGCGGCGCGAGCTTGAACTGCGCTTCCAGCGCGCCTTCATGGTCGCCGGCCACGAACTTGTCGTAGATCGACGCCACGAGCGCCGGCGCGACGTTCGCGCAGGACGCGATGGAGCCGGCAGCGCCGTAGCACAGCGCCGCGTAGATCAGGGTGTCGCGGCCCATCAGGACGCTGAAGTCCGGGATGCCGCGCGTCAGGCGGATGTACTCCGCCGTGTTCGTCATGTCGCCCGTCGAATCCTTCACGCCGATGATGTTCGGGATCTCGGCCAGCTTCGCGGCCGTCCGCGGCTCGATCGTGACGTTCGTCTTCGGGCGGTTGTTGTACATGATGATCGGCAGGTCCGTGGACTTCGCGATCGCTTCGTAGTATTTGTAAAGCTCGTCCTGCGTCTGCGACACGAACATCGGCGTCAGGACCGAGACGGCGTCGATGCCGCCGAGCTTCTCGTAGCGGTGCAGCAGATCGATGACGCCGCGCGTCGTGATGTGGTTCGCGCCGGCGTAGATGTCGACGCGGCCCTTTGCCTGGTCCTTGACGCACTCGATGATCTCGCAGGCCGTTTCCGGACCGAACGCATAGAACTCACCGGTCGTGCCGAGCGGAAAAAGCCCGTGCACGCCGCCGTCGATCAGGAAATCGACCATCTGGCGCAGCACTTCGTAGTTGACGTCGCCGTTCTCCTGAAAAGGTGTGATGATCGGCGGGATGATACCATGCGGTTTAAACATCATTCATTCTCCTCTTTCGCGACGGAAACACCCGAGATCTTCTCGTAGTATTTCACAAGTGCACTGTGATCCAGCATCTGATCGCCGTCGCCCTTCAGCGCCTGCATGATCTCCATGACGGAAGCCGTGAGCGGGACCGGGCAGTTGACCGCGTGCGCCGCATTCAGCGCGTTCGTCAGGTCCTTGATGTGGAGCTCGATGCGGAAGCCCGGCTTGAAGTTGTGCGCGAGCATCATCGGGCCCTTCGCGTCCATGACCGTGGAGCCCGCAAGGCCGCCGCGGATGGCCTGGTAGACCTTCTCGGGATCCGTGCCGTTCTTCACCGCCAGCGTGAACGCTTCCGCGACAGCGGCGATGTTCAGCGCGACGACGATCTGGTTCGACAGCTTCGCAACGTTGCCGGAGCCCAGGGGACCGACGTAGACGCAGGAGCCGGCCATGCACATGATCATGTCGTAATATTTCTTGTAGGTTTCTTCATTGCCGCCGCACATGACGGACATCGTGCCGTCGATCGCCTTCGGCTCGCCGCCGGAGACCGGGCAGTCCATCAGTTCGACACCGTATTTCTCGAGTTCGGCGCCGATCTTCTTCGATTCGACCGGGTCGATCGAGGACATGTCGATGACGACCGTGCCGGGCTTCGCACCGTCCTTGACGCCGTTCTCGCCGAGGCAGACCGCGCGCACGTGCGGCGAGTTCGGGACCATCGTGATGATGACGTCGCACTGCTCCGCCACTGCCTTCGCGGTCGGGGCCGATTCCGCGCCGAGGGCGCAGACTTCCGCGACGGCGTCCTTGTTCAGGTCACAGACGACCAGCTGATAGCCCGCCTTGATGAGGTTCTTGCTCATCGGCCTGCCCATGATGCCTAATCCGATAAAACCAACTTTTCCCATACGTAAACCTTCCTTCCAAAAATGATGGTTGCTCCGGGAGCGCGCCTGCGCTCCGTTATCATGAGGACGGCATGCCGTCCGTCATTTCGTTTCCGGATCCGGCGTATTCGCGCCGAACCAGAGTTCGTCCGCGGCCTGATAAAACAGCCGCTCTTTGTCGTGCTCCGTCAGGAAATCACAGAAGTCCGTGACTGTCCGGATGCACTGCGCGTACGTGACTTTCGTTGTCGTCCCGGGATAATCCGTGCCGAACATCACGCGTTCGAACCCGATCTCCTCCTTCACCGTCTTCATGACTTCGGGGAAATGCGGGTAGGGATACTGCTCGAAACGCTGGCAGGCGGACGTCGCGACGGACGACATGTCCCACCAGATGTGCTCGTTGACGTTCATGAGGTCGAACATCCGCTTCATGCGCTCGTAATGACGCACCTCGTGCTCTTCCCGGTCCCAGAGGCGGGACACGCCGAGATGCGGGAAGACCCAGGTCAGGTCCTTGTAAGTCTTCACGGCCTTCGCGATGATCTCGTAGGGGAAGTCCCATTCGCCGTCCCCCCAGCCCATGTCGACCATGATGAGCTTATTGCGCTCCATCAGCGTTTCGAAAATGTAGGCGTACTCCGGCAGATCCGCGCGGAACGGCGTGTCCGGCATCTCGAACTTCAGGCCGAGATAGCCGCGCTCATCGAGCGCCTCTTTCGCTTCCCGCAGGAACCGTTCCTTCGTGCCGCACGGATAGGCGAGGCCCACGGTCGCGAACCGACCGGGATGCGCCCGCAGGATGCTGTCGACGTAGTCGTAATGCTTCCCGTAGACCGGCGTCTGCGGAATGAAAGCCTTGTCGACGCCGTTCAGTTCCATCAGCTTCAGATAGACCTCCGCCGGCGACGACGAGTCGGTGTACGAAGGGTCGAACTGCTGGCGCGGCGCATCGCCCCAATAAACGACGCCGTACTTTCCCGAGCGCGTCGGGACGTTCTTGTACTTGAAGCCGTCCATCCGCGGAAAGAGATGCACATGCGCGTCGATCAGCGGGATCTTCTTCGTTCCGATGTCGATCATAGGGCCGCATCCTCCCACTTTTATATGTCTGATTTGATTATACTATACGAAAAAACAATTTACAATTCCAAATCTTGTGATATAATAGCATTCGCAAGCGGCATTAGTACATCGGTAGTGCACTAGCTTCCCAAGCTAGGAAGGCGGGTCCGACTCCCGTATGCCGCTCTTCCGACGCAGATGCTTTTGTGAGAAAGTCTCTGCGTCTTTTTTTCGAAGGAGGCGCCATGAAAAAGCTTTGCTTCAGTTCCCTGAACTGTCCCGAACTGACCCACGAGGAGATGGTCCGGCTCGCGAAGGCTTACGGTCTCTACGGGATCGAGCTCCGGGGGAAGACCGCCGCGGAACACATAAGCCCCGACACGCCGGAAAGCCGCCTTTCGGAGCTTCGGAAGCTCTACAAAGAGAACGGCGTCGCCGTCGCGGGCGTCACGAGCTACGTGAAGCTTGCGGACGTTGAAAACACCGCGGAAAACGTCGAGACGCTGAAGCGCTACGCTTCGCTCGCGGAAAGCATGGACGCCGAATACGTCCGCGTCTATTACGGAAAAGGCTGCGCGCCTTCCGAAGACGCGCTGTGCGATGCGATCGGGAAGGCCTGCGAGACCGTGCGCGGCACGAACGTGCGGCTTCTGATGGAGATCCATGACGAGCTGAAGACCGCAGCACAGGCCGCTGCCCTGTTCGGCGCGGCGGGTTCCCCGCAAGGCTTCGGCTACATCTACAATACGCTCTACGCATTCCGTTTCGACGAAGGACCGCGCGCCTCCTGGGAGACCGCCGGCCCCTATACCGGCGCGACGCACATCAACCCCCATCGCTTTGCCGCGGCAAACAGGGAGGGCGATTCCCAGTGCCTGCCGCAGGACTGCGACTACAATCTGAGGGGCCTTTTGGACATCATCGACGAAAGCGCCTTCTGCGGGCCGAACGTCATCATGTGGGAAACGCCCTTCGATCCGGATCTGAAAAAACTGCCGGAGGTCCTTCCGGCGTTCATGAGATACCTACACTAAACCGCAGCAAGTCCGGGAAGATGAGCCCCGGTGCTGCCACAAGGAGGAACAGCTATGATCATTACCGAATTCAGACACCTCTCCCATGACGGAAGCGACTGGACCGAAGCGTTCGAAGCCGCTGTCGCCGAACTTGCCGCGAACGGCGGCGGCGTCCTCTCCGTCCCGCCCGGCGTGTATCCGACCGGCTCGATCAGGCTCGAGAGCTACATCACGCTGGAGCTGCAGAACGGCGCGCTGCTGAAGTTCATCGACGACGAGGACCACTATCCGCTCGAATGGCTGCAGGAAGACGGCATCCCGGGCTACGTGCACCGGGCCTGCATCTTCGCGCGCAACGCCGAGCACGTCCGCGTCACGGGCGACGGCACGATGGACGGCCAGGGCGCGTTCTGGTGGAAGAATTTCAAGGCAAAGACGCTGAAGCATCCGCGTCCGAAGTCCATCTGCTTCGCTTACTGCAAGGACGTCAAGATCGAAGGCATCACGATCCTGAATTCGCCTTACTGGACGGTCCATCCGTTCCATTCCGAAAAGGTCACGGTCCAGGGCATCTCGATCAAGAACCCCTGGGATTCGCCGAACACCGACGGCATCAACCCCGAGTGCTGCCGGGACGTCAAGATCGTCAACTGCACGGTCGACGTCGGCGACGACTGCATCACGCTGAAGTCGGCGACCGAAGATTCCGAGAACCTGGAGCCCTGCGAGCGCATCATCGTCTCCGGCTGCCACCTGCTGCACGGCCACGGCGGCATCGTGCTCGGCAGCGAGATGAGCGGCGGCGTCCGGAACGTCGTCGTGAACGGCTGCGTCTTCTACGAGACCGACCGCGGCATCCGCCTGAAGACGCGGCGCGGACGCGGCGGCACCGTCGAAGGCCTGCAGGTCTTCAACCTGATCATGGACGGCGTCATGTGCCCGTTCGTCTTCAACATGTACTACCACTGCGGCCCGGGCGGCGATACCGATTACGTCCGTTCGAAGGATCCGCAGCCCGTCACGGAGAAAACGCCGGCCCTGAAAGACGTGTCGATCTGCAACGTGTCCATCCGGAATTCCACGGCCTGCGCCGGTTTCTTCTACGGCCTGCCCGAGCGGCCCGTCGAAGGGATCACGCTCCGCGACATCCGCGTCGAGATGACGCAGGACGGCAAGCCCGACACGCCGGCCATGATGGACGACTGCCCGGTCATGAAGGGCGCGGGCTTCTACATGCGCAACGCGAAGAACGTCCGTTTCGAGAACCTGTCGGTCCTGGGACTGCAGGGCGAGCTCGTCGACAAAGACGATTCCGTGGAAGTCCTCATCTGATCCGGAACATCACGGTCCTCATAAAGACACCGCCGCTTGTGACAAGCGGCGGTGTTTTCATGTCATATCCTGTTTTCCGGACGCGTCTCTTCTCTTACCGGACGAGGCAGGGTTTCTTCGGATCGAAGGTCCAGCCCGGGATCAGGTACTGCATGGCGGCGGCGTCGTTCCGCGCGCCCTTTCCGAAGCACTTTTCCATATAGAGGCGGTACGCCTTCTGAAGCTGTTCCCGGTCGATCTCGACGCCCAGGCCAGGCATCTTCGGAAGATCGATGCAGCCGCCTTCGAACCGGAGCGGCTCCTTCGTCAGACGCTCCCGGCCTTCCTGCCAGATCCAGTGCGTGTCGATCCCGTTCATCTTCCCCGGGATCGCCGCCGCGCACTGCGTCACCATCGCCAGGGAAATGTCGAAGTGGTTATTGCTATGGCAGCCCCACATCAGGCCGAAGTCATTGCAAAGCTGGCCGACGCGCACCGAGCCTTCCATCGTCCAGAAATGCGGATCGGCGAGCGGGATGTCGACGCACTGCAGCGCGATCGCGTGGCACATCTGGCGCCAGTCGGTATTGATCATGTTCGTCGCGGTCGGCATCATCGCCGCCTTTCTGAACTCTGCCATGATCTCCCGTCCGGAAAAACCGTTCTCCGCCCCGCACGGGTCCTCGATGTAGGCGAGGACCTTCTTCAGCGCCGGAGCGGCCTCCAGGGCTTCCTTCAGGCTCCAGCATCCGTTCGGATCCAAATTGACGCGGGCGTCCGGGAACGCTTCCTTGATCGCCGTGACGGCCTTCACTTCCTCCTGCGGGGAAAGCACGCCGCCCTTCAGTTTGAAATCCTCGAACCCGTATTTCTCGTGGGTCGCCTTTGCAAGCGCAACGATCGCTTCCGGCGTCAAGGCCTCATTATGGCGCAGCCGGTACCAGTCGCAGTCGCTGTCTTCTTCCGACTCATACTCCAGATCCGTCTTCTTCCGGTCGCCGACATAGAACAGGTAGCTTAAGAAACGCACGCGCTCCCTTTGCACGCCGTCGCCCATCAGTGCGGCCGCAGGCACGTCCAGGAGCTTGCCCATGATGTCCAGAAGCGGCGCTTCCACCGCCGTCACGACATGCACTCCCGTCCGAAGATCGAAGGTCTGCAGCCCGCGGACGTCATCCTTGACGTTTTTATCAAGCCATGCGCGGATCTTGTTCAGCGTTGCCTTGTAATCCACGACTCTCGTACCGATCACGAGATGCCGGATGTCTTCCAGTGTCTTCGTGATCTTCTCGCCGCCGGGCACTTCTCCGATGCCTTCCGCTCCGTCCGAAGCCGTCAGCACGACGATGTTTCTCGTAAAATACGGTGCGTGCGCACCGGAGAGATTCAGTTCCATGCAGTCATGTCCGGCTACGGGAAAGATCTCCATTTTCTCGATCGTTGGGAACATAACGTCTCCTTTTCTTCTGCCCGGCCCGGTATTATTACGGGCCTTGGCATTATTCACTCACTTCATCAGCGCACGCACCTGGCGGACGCGTTCGTCGATGAAATCCGCCCAGACCGTGTCATCCAGATACGGCTGCGTTTCATGTGTATAAGTTCCGGCCCGGTCCAGGATCTCGATCTGGTTCGGATGGCTCGGCAGCGCGATGTCCACATGGATCGCCTTGAGTTTTTCCGCATCCTCAAGGAAGCGGTCTCTTAGCGCCGGCGTCAGGTATGCCGATGTCTCATAGTATCTGTCGTTCATCGTGTTCGCGCCGACGCCGCCGTGCATGGCGACCGTATAGA
>JAGDBR010000407.1 GCA_017958935.1 Lachnospiraceae bacterium
ATGCGGCTTCCTGTCCTTCGTAAAGCCGTGCACCGCGACGTTGCCGGCCATCTCTTCCAGGCACAGCGCGGAGTAATACGCGGTCTTCGGGGTAAAGCCCCGGTCCAGGCAGAACGCCTGAACCTGCTCCGCGGTCCGCGTTGCGTCTTCGACGTTTTGGATCTTCAGGATCAGGCGATCCTCCTGCGGAACGCCGAAGTCCTTCCTGAACAACAGCCATTCATCGATGTCCGCCGGCACGTGTCTGTGATAGATGCAGGCGTAGACCGGGTAGATCAGGCTCGTGATGACGATGCCGATTGGCGTCGCGAGCCACACGCCTAAGGCGCCCAGCACCGGCGCGAGGATCAGCGACGGAATGATCACGCTGAAGAAGCCGTCGATCACCGAGCTGACGTCGACGCAGATGTGATGCCCGCCCGCCTGCAGGTAGTTCGTCTGGACCTGCACGAGCAGGATCAGCGGGATCGAGGCGCCGAAGATCATGAAGAACTGCTTCGTGTAGCGGAAAACGGCCGAGGTCCGGTCCGCAAAGAAGATCGAAGCCACCTCGCCCGAGAAGACGATCACCGCCGCCGTGATGACGAGCGTGATCAGCATCAGCTTCGTCAGCGAGATCCGGATCAGTTCCTTGATCGCGTCCCGGTCCTCTTCCCCGACGAAGACGCTCGCGAGCATCCGGACCGTCGCCCCGCCGCCGAGGCAGAAGGCAATGAACAGGCCGCTCACCATCTCAAGCGAGCCTTTCGCGGACAGCCCGTCCTGCCCCGCCCAGCGCAGGATGATGCGGTTCTGCGCCAGATTCCGGAAGGACAGGCAGAACACGAGCAGCGCGCCCGGGAAGCCGATCTTGACGATCTCGAAAAGCTGCTTCCACCGAACGGACCGGAGGTCGTAGCACAGCTGCGCCTTCCGCGTCAGATAATACGGCACGAGCACGAGAAGATAGATCCAGTTGCAGAGCGCCGTCGACAGTGCCAGTCCGAACACGCCCATGTGCAGGACGGACACGAACAGGATGTCGAAGGTCACGTTGAACACGATCATCGCGACGATGCCTGCATAGTTCCGCCGGCTCTGCCGCTCCATCTGCAGGAAGGCCGCGAGCTGCTGGACGAGCATCATCGGCAGGATGCCGATCGAAAACCCGCGCACGTACAGCACGAGGCTCTCTTTCAGGGCCGCGTCGGCGCCGCAGATGTCGGCGATCAGGCCGGGGAACAAAAGGCCCGTGACGGTCAGCAGCGTGCCGAGGAGCACGGTGACCGTCAGGTTCAGCGAAAAGACGCCCCTGGTTTTTTCGATGTCGCCGCTGCCCATGTACCGTCCGCAGAGGACGGCGCTTCCGCCGAGCAGCACCGAGCTCACGGCGTTGATCGCGCCGACGACGGCGGCGAACAGGCCGATCACGCCGACGGTCGCGGAATCGATGAAACGGCCCGCGACGGCGCCGTCGACGATGGAATTGATCGAACCCATCGCGACGATCATCACCTGCACGGGCAGCAGCTTGAAGAACAGTTTTTCGATCATGGAAGCATTCTTCGACATTTCAGAAGATCCCTCCGGTTTCTATGGTCTTCCGCCCCGAAGACCCGGGGCGGTTTCATTCAAAGTCAGGCGCGGCGCGGCCCCGTTTCCGGTATGCCGCGCCGCTTTCAGTTTATTCCGCGAACTTTTCCCGGTTGATCCAGAGGCCGAGCGCCGGATTCGGGATGAAGTAGATCTCTTCGCCGCCGACCGTGTTGTAGCCGTACTGCAGCTTCTCGGGATCGTACTTCTTCGCCGTCTCTTCGTAATCGGCGGCCAGGAAGCCGACGCCCTCGATCTCCTCCTTCGTGATGTCCTTCACCGCGTAGGTGATCGAGAAACGGCCGTCGCTCGATCCGTGGATCAGGTGCGCCGCCGCGCCCATGTTCTCCTGCAGGTCCGTGTTCTCGGGCTTCCGGAACGCTTCGAGCGTATGGAGCCGGCCGCGGTAGCCGTATTTTCGAATCAGCTTGTCGACCTGGTCGTCTTCGCCGAAGCGCTCGACGCCGGGCGCCAGGATGATCAGCTCGCCGCCGTCCGCCATCGCCATACGCGTGCGGTAGACGGCCTTGTTGCCGAGCCACGTGCTCTTGAATTCGGACGGGTCCAGATAGACCACGCACTTCTTCAGGCCGTGCTCGACGAAATCGATATTCTTCTCCTGCGCGAGCTTTACGGCCTCGGTCAGGCATTCACGCCCTTCGCCGATGAACAGGCCGTGCGTGCGGATGTTCCCGCCGGGCGCCGTCGTGACCGTCAGCGTGAACAGCAGCGGACGGTCTTTCAGGAAATGCTCGACGCCGTAGTCGAAGAGCTTCCGGACAGGCGTGTTGTCCTTGCCCATCATGCGCTCCATGCCGTAGACCGCGCCGACCATGTGCGACTTGTTGATCATGTCGCTGCCGCCCACGCCGACGAACAGGTTCTTCGCGTGGTTCGACATGCCGATGACCTCGTGCGGGACCACCTGGCCCGGCGAGATGATCAGGTCGTAGCTCTCATCCATCACGCGGCGGTTGATCTCCACGTCGACGGTGTCCGTCCAGAGACCGTCCGTGATCGAGGCGATGTAGTCACCGGGGACCTCCCCGATGCGCACGACCTCGGTCCGCCAGTTGTGGACGAGCATGTTTTCATAGGGGATGTCGCCGAACATCGCCTTCCACTGCTCTTCCGTTACCGGCACATGGGAACCCAGGGCCGGCAGGACGTCCACCTGAACGCCCCTGGCGCGAAGCGCATGGTAATACACGTTCGTGATGAAGCCGGCGTTCGAATGATACCGGGTGAAATCCGGAGGCAGGATCAGGACCTTCTTCAGGTCCCGGCCTTCCAGGCTCTTGAACAGGGCTTCCCGGATCTCTTCGGGCGTCAGGCCGCTCTCCCGGCCGGCAATCAGATAAATATCCTTCATTTGCAGTCCTTTCTTTTCGCGCGGCGTCTTCATGAGCGTCCGCGCCCGCAAATCCTTCAGTGTCTCAGGACCAGTTTCCGGATCGCTTCCGCAACGCCGCTGCGGTCGCAGTCCCCGGTCACATAGTCCGCCGCTTCCAGCGCTTCCGGGCAGCCGTTCGCCATCGCGACGCCGACGCCCGCGTCCCGGAGGACGTAAACGTCGTTCAGATCGTCGCCGAAGGCCATCGTCTGCTTCATGTCCAGGCCAAGATAGGCGGCCAGTTTCCTCAGGCCGACGCTCTTCGTGGCATCCTTGCTGTTGATCTCGATGTTGTTGACGATGGACGTCGTGATCTCGAGATCCGGGAACGCCTCGCGAAGAAGCGGGAAGGCTTCTGCCCTCCTGTCCATGTCCCGGAAGAACATCTGCACCTTCTGGACCCCGCGCTTCCGTTCGGAAAGCGTTTCTTTCAGGTCCGGCACCGGCGTCCTGAGCCGCAGGATCATGTCCAGACTGTGCGGGTTCGCGGCGTACGCTTCCGCTTTATCGTACATACCCTGGCTCATCCAGCCCCAGCCGTCCTGATAGCAGTCGTAAATGACCGGCAGCCCGTCCATGAACCGCATCAGCTCCACGGCCCGCTGCCAGGGGATCTCCGATGCGCAGACCGTCTCGTCCTTCCGGACGTCGTAGACCTGGGCGCCGTTGATGCAGATCACATAATGCACGTAAGGCAGCAGACGGACCGTGTCCGGCATGCCTTTGTAGAAACGGCCGGTGGCGGGGACCACTTCGATCCCCGCCTTCGCGCAGGCCTCCAGCGCGGCCGCGTTTTCATCTGTCAGCTTCTTCTCGGACGTCAGCAGCGTGCCGTCCAGATCCAAAGCGATGAGCCGGATGTCAGGCATTGTAGGTCGTCGCTGCGGTGCTGCCGCCGTGGCCGGTCCAGTTCGTGTGGAAGAACTCGCCGCGCGGCGCGTCCACGCGCTCATAGGTATGCGCGCCGAAGTAGTCGCGCTGTGCCTGCAGCAGGTTCGCCGGCAGGCGCTCGGTCGTGTAGCCGTCGAAATAGCTCAGTGCCGAGGTCATGGCCGGAGCCGGGACGCCGCTCGTCAGCGCGGCCGCCGTGACCTTCCGCCATGCGGGCACGAGCTTCTCGATCGTCTCCTTGAAGTACGGATCCAGCAGGAGGTTGCTCAGCGCCGGGTTCTTGTCGTAGGCTTCCTTGATCTTGCCGAGGAACACGCTGCGGATGATGCAGCCGCCGCGCCACATCAGCGCGATGCCGCCGTAATTCAGGTTCCAGTTGTAGTGCTGCGCCGCCGTGCGCATCAGCGTGTAGCCCTGCGCGTAGGAAATGATCTTCGATGCGAACAGCGCCTGACGGATCGCTTCGACGAATTCCGCCTTGTCGCCCGTGAACGCCGGG
>JAGDBR010000408.1 GCA_017958935.1 Lachnospiraceae bacterium
CGAATTCAATGAAGCGGGACATCTGCTTCTTAAAGCATTCAATGTTGTGCCGGATCGTCTCTTTGGTCAGCATTTTCCGCATGTCCGTGCGGCCCGAGGGATCGCCGATCATGCCGGTGCCGCCGCCGAGGAGGACGATCGGCTTGTTGCCGGCCATCTGGAGCCGCTTCATCAGGCAGAGCGCCATGAAATGCCCGACGTGCAGAGAGTCCGCCGTGGGATCGAATCCAATATAAAAACGGGCGCCGCCGCGATTGATGAGGTCGCGGATCTCCTGTTCGTCCGTCACCTGCGCGATCAGCCCGCGCTCTTTCAGTTCTTCAAAAATGCCCATCTGATCTGTCTCCTGTCCAATGCTTTCAATGCGTACCTGCGCGCGCATTCTTCAAAGAACTGCGCACACGCGCCCACTTTGCATTTTATTATACAACAGTTTTCAGTGTAATGTAAAGGGTCTCCGCGGCTTTCACAGACAAAAAGGCTGCCGCCCGGAAGCGGCAGCCCGTAACGGGTTTTTCAGCGGCAGTCGTCATTTCTGCTGCAGTTTCATTTTCCGTTTTTTACCGTGCGGGATCAGCGTCGTGAAGAGCTGGATCAGGAAGCAGAGCCCGTAGAAGCCCATGACGACGAGCCAGGCGATCACGATCATGAGGATCGCCATGATGATGTCGATCACATTGCCCGTGAGTTTCGGCAGGACCGCGAAGCTGCCCTCCTGCGACAGAAAAAGCAACTCCAGACCCACGAAGGCGATCACCGCAAAATGCAAAAACGCGGCGCTCAGTTCGACCTTCGGCGACTTCGGCGCGGAAATCGACGCGGCCCCGGTAAAGATCATGAGGAGGCCGACCAGCAGAAGGTTCACAAAGTAGCCGAAACCGCCCGAGATCCCGACGTTCTTCGTCAGGAAGAGGATCAGAATGGCGCCCCAATAGATGACGACGACGATGCCGCCGATGAGATGAAGGATGCCGTAAATGACCTTGACCGGCCGCGCGACCGTCAGATCCGGTTCCTGCACGAGGCGCTTCGGCATGAAGATCGAAATGAACGCGAACAGCAGGCAGAATCCAAGCACCGCCATCGTCGCGTAATTCCCGCTTGCCGGCAGCCATGCCCGGATGACCGGCGGCAGGAAATTGCTGAAGAATGCGGGTACCGCCTGCAGCGCTGCCGCAAAGAGATATACGATCGTCAGCACGATGCCGCTTCCGCGCGAAGGTCTTGAGAGGATCAGCGACAGCACGCCCGGCAGGAGCAGCGTCACCGCAGGGGCGATGAACGGCAGCAGGCTCTTGACGATCTGTCCCTGCTGAAGGACGATCGTGAAGTTGCCGGCGAGCAAAATACCGAAGATCCTGAGGAAGAAGATCAGGATCAGGATCCCGCCCGAGCAGGTCCGGAGCGAACTGATATAGCTCGGTCCCTTGTACCGCGCGGGTTTTTCCGTTGCCGGCTGTGGTGCCGGCTGTGCGTAGACGAGCTGCGGCTGGGGTGCCGGTTGAGGCGCGGGCTGCTCGTAAACGGGCTGCGGTGCCGGTTGAGGCGCGGGCTGCTCGTAAACA
>JAGDBR010000004.1 GCA_017958935.1 Lachnospiraceae bacterium
ATCGGCATCCCGTTCAGCGCATTCCATGACGGCTACAGCGTCGCGGACGTGAAGGGCCTTCTGGTGAACATCCCGAACCCGCAGGTGGATGAAGTCCTTTACATCGACGAGTTCTGGGCGACGGACAAGAACAGCAAACCTGATGTGACGTTCCCCGAGCCGGAACCGACCGAACCGAAGATCATCCACGTGATGGACATGGAATCCTCCTCGCTGGACGACATTCCGAAGGCGGAAGTAGTCCACGGCCTGTGGGGCGGTGAAGGGACTGACATCGAGATCACGAAGGCGGCCGGCAAGGGCTTTGACGGCAGCGCAGCGATCGGGTACAAGATGCTCACGACAAGCGAGAAGCCGATCCTGATCCGGATGGACAACCTTGAGGAGTATCCGACGGATCTGACCGGTACGGACATCTTCTGGTTCTGGGTCGACACGACGGGCGTGAACAGGCAGCTCAACCTGGAAGTGAAGCTATACAGCACGAGCTGGCAGACGTACAGCCCGAAGATCGGTGAGACCTTCTACCTGTGGCAGGGCGAAGAGACGACGAGCAAGACGACGGTCGACGCATGGAACGGAGAAGACGGCAGGCTGCCGTTGGAACAGGGATATGTCGGATTCATCGGCATCCCGTTCAGCGCATTCCATGACGGCTACAGCGTCGCGGACGTGAAGGGCCTTCTGGTGAACATCCCGAACCCGCAGGTGGATGAAGTCCTTTACATCGACGAGTTCTGGGCAACAGATAAGAACAGCCTTCCGGACGTGGAGTTTCCTATCGATGATACCCCTGACAAGGCGACGGTCATCATGGATATGGAAGACGAGATGCTGGATAATCCGACGACCGAAATGCTGAGCAGTTGGGACATGTCGAAGGTGACGCTGCAGAAGGTGGCCGGCAAGGGCTATAACGGGAGCAGCGCGATCGCCTATACCGTCAATGAAAAGAACTGGGCGGCAAGCTGCTATATCCGTACGGATGGGACCGGGAAGAATATGGACTGGTCAAACGGCAAAACGGTCTGGTTCTGGATCGATACGAACGGTTACGGGGCATTTGATCTTCAGGTCGGTCTTTATAACGGATGCTGGCATGACGTTAAACTGGAAAACAATAAGACTGTCTGGCTCTGGGACGAAGTGACACGTACGGAAATCAAGACAAGAGATGCATGGGCATCCTGGGGCGGAAGCGCCGGATACGGCGGGATTCCCTTGCCGGCTTCATACAAGGGCTGGGTCGGTATTCCGTTCGACAGTTTCAAAACGACTGACAACGACGGACATGATGTGACTTGGAACACCATCCGCGGGCTTTGCTTCTATAATGATGCTGCAGCCGGCACTACGATGTACATTGATGAGATGCGGGTAACTCCCAAGTGATTTTTCCCGCACATCATCTGGGGCGAGGTGGGATGACCTCGCCCCTTTCTAATCAGGCGTTAGAATATGAAAAAAGAACCTGTTTGCTTTATTATAAATGATCAGATCAGACACCAAAAAGTCCGGTATTTCGGTGAGAGCGCATGCTGGTGGGGATCCGGTATCGGATGCAGTGAAAAAGCAAGGAAAGTATTGAGACTTCTTCATACGGACGAAGGACTCGGGTTAAACGTCATTCGCTTAAATGTCGGCGGAAGCATCCGGGAAGACCGGTCCGACGCGCCGTATCCTGCACCCAGCTTAAATAGACGCGCTCCACTGTCGCCGTTAAAAGAAGATAGAACATACGACATCCACAGGGATGAGGGGATGCTCTGCATTGCGAAAGAGGCTTTGAAACTGGGTACGATCGATGATTTCACCCTGTTTATGAATTCTCCTCCGTCCTGCATGACTATCAATGGACTGACCTGCGGAAACGAACCGACTGAAGGCGAAAAATATGTCTCCAATCTGGCACGTAGCCGATATTCGGAATATGCGGAATATGTGGCCGACGTAACAGAGTTATATCTGAACGAAGGAATACCGATCCGGTATGTGAGTCCGATCAATGAACCTCAATGGCAGTGGGATCGGAATAACCGCCAGGAAGGATGCCATTATGAGGCAGACGAAGTGCTGGCGTTTCTACAGACGGTCGTCAGGGTGTTCCTGAAGAGAGCCGAAAGAAACCCTGCTTTTTCAAACGTCAAGATATCGATGCCGGAGACTGCACAGTGGTATTATCCAAAGGAGTATACTTTTGGACTGTATGAAAGGATCTGTAAAGATCCTCTTATACGGGATTATGCCGATCATTTTGCAGCACATTCCTACGGTACAAACGCTGATCATAAGCGTGAGTTTAAAGAATTTGTTGAAAAACAAGATAAGAGGCTTCCGCTTCACCAGACAGAATGGGGGCCGCTTCACGATGACAGTTCTCATCCGATGGAATTTGCTTTGGAAATGGCGAACTGTATGTATGAAGATTTGACGATCCTGGATGTGCCGCATTGGACCTGGTGGACAGGATTGTCCGGAATGTCTTTTCCAAGCGGGTTAATCAGTGAAGATCCGAACGGAGATGACCTGATTGCCACAAAAAGGTATTATACTATGATGCAGCACAGCCGTTTCATCAAAGGCTGTACCAGAATAGATGTTGTCGCAGAGGAAAACAGAGAAGACTACGACGCCGAAACATCGGAAGCGGATGATGACGGCACGTTGAAATCATGGAACACCATCGCCGAGAAAAGATGGAAAAAGACTGCGGCGTCTGCTTATGTTTCGGAAGATGAGCGTTCGATTCGTGTTGTACTGATCAATAATCTGGAACAGGTATCAGACATTCTGGTCAGGGTATCCGAAAGGTTTGAACAGAAAGGCAGACTGTTCCTGACAGATGCAGATCACGATTGTCAGGACATGGGAGTGTATGAACTGTCCCGAAAACTGGAACTGCCGTCCCTTTCTGTGGGGACGCTGGTTATCGGCAGGCTGGAAGGAGACAACGGATGATATGCAGAGCAATACCGGTCCGCGAAGGATCGGAAGCGGTACTGGAACTGTATTTACTTGAAAAAGAATGCGAATGGAAGACTTACGAAAAGCGGCCGATCGTTATTATTTGTCCCGGTGGCGGTTATGCCATGTGCGGTGACCGTGATTCGGAGCCTGTAGCATTGGAGTTCGTCGGGAATCGGTATCATGCTGCAGTCCTGCGGTATTCCATAAGGCCTGAAAGCAGTATGCCGCCAGTAGGGGACGCGCCCTTTAAAGACCTTTTTGCCGCGATAAGACTGGTCCGCGAACATGCGGAAGAGTGGGGCATAGATCCTGAAAAAGTCATTCTGGAAGGTGATTCGGCCGGTGGACATGCCGCCGCTATGGCGGCTGTCTTTTGGAAAGATACTGACAGGTTTCCCGAGGCGGGAGAAAGCGCAAGACCAAATGCGCTGATCCTCGGATATCCTGTGATCAGTGCGGATAAGTTCGGGCACCCATGGTCCATTTCGAATTTGGTCGGAACCGAAGACTATGGAGAAGATGCGGTAGAGGCATATAGTGCGGAGCGTCATGTAGGCCCTCATGTTCCGCCTTGCTTCCTGTGGCACTCGGTAGGCGATAAGGTCGTCAGTATGGAAAACTCTTGTGTCTTTGCGCAGAAACTCAGAGAACAAGGTGTCCCGTTCGAGTTGCATCTTTTCTCGACCGGCTGGCATGGTCTGGGGCTGGGAAATGCGGAAGTCGGCGGGGTAGAACCAAATGCGGCGCAATGGTTTCCGATGGCGTTGAGCTGGCTGAAAGCGACAGGACTATCTCCTCATGATTAAATAGAGCCGGCGACTTATTATGTCTTTAAGGAGTCTATGATGAAGTGCTTTGAAATAAAAGAGTTTTGCGAAACGCGGGCATTCATGCAGATTTATTTGCGAGAGCGTGCGTATGAGTTTGCGGAGCATGATAAAAGGCCGATGGTTCTCATCTGCCCCGGCGGTGGCTATGAATGGACTGCGGACCGAGAAGCCGAGCCGATCGCGCTGCAGTTTATTAAAGTAGGTTATCAGGCTTGTGTTCTGCGGTATACGGTGAGAAAAAGCAAAGAAGAACCCGGGCTGAAAGATCTTCCTGTACATGAGGCGGCTGCGGCGGTGGCCTATCTTCGGAAGCATGCCGAAGAATATGGAATTGATCCGGAGAAAATCACAGTGATCGGGTGTTCTGCGGGAGGGCATCTGGCGGCATCTTTGGGAACGCTCTGGAGCAGACCGGACCGAACAGGGATCCCTGCAGAAGAAGGAAAACCAAATGCAGTTGTGCTCTGTTATGGTGTTCTGACTGCTTTTGGGCCGACGCATTTGGGGTCGATCAAAAACCTGACAGGCGTCGACGGGCCCAGTGAATTCGATGAGAAGTATTCTCCTGACTGCAACGTTGATCAGTTTACAGCGCCGATGTTTATCTGGCATACAATGGCTGACGATTGTGTACCTGTGGAAGGCGCACTGAAGATGGCAGGTGCGCTGCAGGCCGCAAATGTTCCTTATGCCCTTCATATCTTTACACACGGAGGACATGGCCTTTCCCTGGCGACGGAGGAAGTTGGTGGAGGACCGGCTGAAGTGAAACCTTGGTTTGATCTTCTTTTGAACTGGCTCGAATCACTGGAGGTGGGAACGGGATATTGAGGCAACTGGCGAAACAGTCATTACGAAGCAGGATCCAAACAGCATAGCGCCTTACTTTGCAAGCGGGAGCAATTAGACGAAGAAAAGGCAAAGTGCCTCTGTAACTCTAAATAAGGGCGTTTTTACGAATTATAATTCCGGCCGGATTAGTTTGCGAGAAGATTGTCCGGGACCCTTTATTGGCCGATTTTAGCGTTTCTGCGGAGCTTTAGCAGAACGATTGAGAATACATATTGGATGACAACAAAAAACCAGACTCTTGCATGTCACGATTGCAAGAGTCTGGTTTTTAGTACTTCTGTTAGTACTTTTCCGCCTCCCCCTCAAAACGCTGAAAGATTTACTGCGCCGCTTCTCCTTCTGAAAATGTAGGTTTTATGCGGTTTTCAGGGGTGTGCTGATATCAATGATCAACGGATTTGAACTGTGCCCGAAGGGATTCGAACCCCCGACCCACGGCTTAGAAGGCCGTTGCTCTATCCAGCTGAGCTACGGACACGGGAAACTCCCCGAGTAGGGCTCGAACCTACAACCCTCCGGTTAACAGCCGGATGCTCTACCATTGAGCTATCGAGGAATACCGCGAATATTATAGTGATTTTAGGAGGCTTTGTCAACAGATAAATGGTTGCAAACAGGCGGGTTCAATGGTAGTATAGTATACGACTAATTGTGTGCTTTCGGACGCCCGCCTGCGGGCGGACCGGCTGTGCCGGATGCGGCGGCCGGAAATGCCGGCACCGTTGATGAAAGGATCCTGCTTTCGCAGTATTTATGGCAGTCAGACCGTTTGTTTCCTACAATCTGGCCGGGGTCTGGTCGGTTTCGACCGAGGACGGGAAGGTCTTCAACATGCGCCTTCCGGGTACGCTCGACGAGAATAATATCGGGCATCCGGATACACGCATGCCGGACGCTGAGCCTGCTTCCGCGGAAGAACAGACGGGCGGCAGGGGAGACGACCTGCTGCAGGAGGCGGTGTTCTTTTCCGAGAGCGGCGAGGAGGATCAGACGGTCCTCTCGCGCTTTACAAGGAACCTGACGTACACGGGAAAGGCGCGCGCCTATAAAATGATCACGTTCGGAGAAAAGCCCGGAAAAAGGCTGTTTTTCGAGGCGGAGCGCGGCCGCGAATGCGTGCTGTACATTGACGGGCAGGAGGTGCCGGCTTTCACGCCGCCCACCCTCGTGTCCCCGCAGGTCTTCGAGGTCACCGGGCTTCTGAACGGCGACCACATGGTGACAGTCGTCATGGACAACGCCTGTCCGTCCCTTCCGCCGGAGGTCCTTTCGTCGAACATGTGCGCCGACGAGACGCAGACGAACTGGAACGGGCTTCTGGGGTACGTGCGCGTGCGCGAGGAAGAGGAGACGTTCGTGGACCGCGCGTTCACGCAGACGTCCGGAAATGAACTGACCGTCTTCGTCGAACTGAACGCGCTGTCGGAGGGCACGCATTTCCTGCGGCTGTCTTCGGAAGCGTTCGAGGGCGTGTACGAGCGGGAGATCACGGTGCATGAAGGCGCGAACGGCCTGAAGATCGGCGGCATTCCGCTGAACGAGGACGTTTCGCGCTGGGACGAAAAGCACGGCGTCCTGTACGGCCTGAGCGTGATGCTCGACGGGGTGGAGAAGGAGATCTCCTTCGGCGTCGCCGAGAAGACGGTCACCGGAGACGGCTTCCTGCTGATCAATGGCCGGCGGCGGTATCTTCGCATGGAGACGAACCGCGCCCTGTTCCCGGAGTTCTTCTATCCGCCGACGGACGAGGATTCCTGGGACGATATTTTCGCGCTCTACGAGTCCTACGGGCTCAATTCCGTTTATTTCGACCGCTGGTGCCCGCCGGAGGCGGCTTTTGCGGCGGCCGACAGGCGCGGCATGCTGCTGTTCCCGTCCGTGTCCGTGGAGGATACGGAGGAAACGCATGATTATTACGAGACCGAGCGGCTGCAGATCCGCCGGCATTACGGCGGCCATCCGTCGTGCTGCACGGAGCTGCTGCCGGCGTTGAATATCGAGACCGTGCGCGGCGTGACGATGCTTCCGGATTTTTCGGAGATCGATCTGTTCGCGGCGCACCTTCGGCCGGAGAACCTGAGCCGCATGCGCGAGCTTGTGACGCAGCAGCGGCTGCTGACGAAGTGGAGCCAGGCCGTGGAAGCGAGCGGGCGCGAGGCGCTGCGCGCGTACAAGCGGAAGATCGAGGCGGCCTATCTCATGGATGCCGCGGGCATCCGGCTCGACAGCCTGCAGGACCTGCCGTCGGGCGAAACGAAGTTCTCGGGCCTGGTCAATTCCCATCTGCGGCAGAAACCTTACGACTTCGCCCGCCCGAAGCGTTTCGGCGCGCTGTTCGGCCCGCTCGCGGTGCTGATCGTGCTGCCGCAGCGCTCGTACGAGACGGGGGAGACGGCCTCGGCCGAGATCCTGATCGTGAACCATACGGACGAGGATCTGTCCGACCGCGTGCTCTACAGCGTTTTCAACGGCAGCGAGCGGATCCTGGACGGGGCGGTCGAAGCCGTGTCCGTTCCGGCAGGGCAGACGGTGTCCGCCGGCTTCGTATCGATCCGCACAGAGGATGGGATCATCGACGATTCCGGGCCGCAGAAGCTGACGCTGCGCGTCGCGTTCCGGCGGCTCACGAACGAAGAAGACCTGTTTTTCTATCCGTCCGCGATCCCGGTCTGTCCGGAGAACGTTTATGAGTGCGAGACGCTCGACGACGTCGCGAAGGAATTCCTGAATCTCGGCGGCAACGTCTTCCTGACGCCGGACGTCCCGGACGAAGCGTTCAGCCTGCCGCTGCTGCTGGCGGACGGCACGAATCCGCTGATTTACCATTTCCCCGGCCTCGAAGGAGGTCTGGAAGCCTTCGAAGGCTTCCTGTCGGGGATCATGCTCCCGCCGAGGCGGAACGAGCGGCCGGTGATCATGCGGTTCAACGTGCCGGACTACGAGGCGCCGGAAGGCTGCCTGTTCGAGTATTCGTGCAGGAACGGGAACGTCCTGGTCTCGACGCTGAATCTGAAGAAAAAGATGGACCGGCCCGAGGTGCGCGAGCTTGTCGGGGCCATCTACGACTATATGGGCTCTTATGAGTTTTCGCCGCGCGACGAGATCCGCATCGAGGATCTTGCGCAGCTCGTGAGCAGCATTCGGGAGGCTGAAGCCTGATGGCCGGAAGCTATTCGAAAGAAGAACAGAAGAAGATCCTGAAGGAGCGGACCGTTTCGACGGACGAGCTGCGGTCGAGCCTTTCATACGTACGGCAGGAACGCGAGCGCGTCCGGAAACGGAACACCGTGATCGCGCTCTGCGCCGGGGCGGCCGTGATCCTGGCGGTCTGCGTTTATCTCTGGCTGCGGTTCAGCCGGTACACGACCTATGAAGTCGAATCGGAGCTGAAGACGGGCGGCCTCGCGAACGCCGTCATCGAACCGTTCGACGGCGGCTGCGTCGTGATCGGCGCCGACGCCCTGACCTTCGTGAAGGACGACAAGGTCGTCTGGACCGGCAGCGTGAAGCTGACCGATCCGGTCTTCGCGTCCGAAGGCGCCTATTTCGCGGTCTGCGGCAAAGGCGGCTACCAGGCCTACGTCTGCGACCGGAGCGGCATCCTCAGCACCGTCAAGGTCTCGCGCCACATCCGGAAGATGGACATCTCCGAGAACGGCGTGCTCTGCGTGTTCACGGAGGCGGACGACGCGGCCTACATCTCGTTCTTCGACCGTTTCGGCACGAAGACGCAGGCAGAGGTCAAGACCCTGATCTCCGCGACCGGCTACCCGATGGACATCGCGGTCTCGCCGGACGGGAACAGGCTCATTGCCGTCTATTATTCGACGGAGAACGGGATCGGCGAAAGCCGGCTCGTCTGCTATGATTTCGAGAGCGGGAAGAGCGCGGACAATTACATCGCCGCGTCCTTCGACGATTACGACGACAGCGACACACTGCTGGTCGACGCGGATTTCTTCACCGACGACGAGGCCTACGTGATCGGGGACCACTCCGTCACCTTCCTGAAGAGCGAGAAAAAAGAGATCCGGCGGACGGTCACGGAGACCGGCGACCGTGTGCTTGCCGTGTTCCGCGCGGGCAGCAGGCTGGGCCTGATCCGGGAGGAGAACGGCGCGAACGTCTGCCTGTTCTACGACCGGAACGGGAAGGAGGGGCGGACCTTCGAGGCCCCGCAGACCTTCGACCGGGTCCTCGCGGACAATGCGCTCGTCTGGTTCTTCGACCGCGGGAACGTGCAGATCCGCAACGTCACCGGCGAGCTGCGCTATGAAGGAGAGCTGTCCGACCGGCCGCTTTCCGTCTGCCTTGCGGGCAGGCGCTCCCTGATCCTGAATACCGGCGCGGAGCTTCTGCGCCTGACATACAAGTAACAAAACCAAGAAATATAGCGAAGGAGAAAACATCATGCTGAAAAAGGATGAAATGTCCATCAACGCGATCCGCGTGCTGTCTGCGGACGCCATCCAGAAGGCGAAGTCCGGCCACCCGGGCCTGCCGCTGGGCTCGGCTGCGGCAGCCTACGAACTGTGGGCGCGGCACCTGAATCACAACCCGAAGGACCCGAAGTGGGCGAACCGCGACCGCTTCGTGCTTTCCGGCGGACACGGCTCGATGCTGCTGTATTCCCTGCTGCATCTGTACGGCTATGAAGGCGTGACGCTGGAAGAGATCAAACAGTTCAGACAGTACGGCTCCCTGACGCCCGGCCATCCGGAATACGGCCACACGGCAGGCGTCGAAGCCTCCACGGGCCCGCTCGGCGCGGGCATGGGCATGGCGGTCGGCATGGCGATGGCGGAAGCCCACCTGGCGGCGGTCTTCAACAAACCGGGATATCCGGTCGTCGATCATTACACCTTCGCGCTCGGCGGCGACGGCTGCATGATGGAAGGCATTTCCTCGGAAGCCTTCTCGCTGGCCGGCTCCCTGGGCCTGGGCAAGCTGATCATCCTGTACGACTCGAACGGCATCACGATCGAGGGCTCGACGGACCTGGCGTTCACGGAGAACGTGCAGGAGCGCATGCGCGCGTTCGGCTTCCAGACGCTGGAGGTGGAGGACGGCAACGACATCGAGGCGATCGGCCTCGCGATCGAAGCCGCGAAAGCGGATCTGTCCCGCCCGTCGTTCATCACGATCCACACGCAGATCGGATACGGCTGCCCGAAGAAGATGGGCACGGCGTCCGCGCACGGCGAGCCGCTCGGCGACGAGAACATCCTGGAGATGAAGCAGTTCCTGAACTGGCCGTCCACGGAGCCGTTCTTCGTTCCCGAAGAGGTCTACGACAACTATCGCGCGCTGGGCGAGGCGCATGCGAAGACGGAGGCGGAATGGCAGAAGCTCTTCGACGCGTACTGCGCGGAATTCCCGGAAATGAAGGAAAAATGGGACTTCTGGCATGACCGGAAGAACGTCGGGAAGGCCATTGACAATGAGGAATTCTGGAAGGGCGCGGAGGGCGACGCCGCGACGCGCAACCTCTCCGGCGCGACCCTGAACCGGGCGAAGGACATGCTGCCGCAGCTGTTCGGCGGCTCGGCCGACCTGGCGCCCTCGAACAAGTCCCGCATGAACGACACGCCGGACTTCTCGAAGGACAACTACGCGGGCCGGAACATGCATTTCGGCATCCGCGAGATCGCGATGGCCGCGATCGAGAACGGCCTGGCGCTGCACGGCGGCCTGATCCCGTACTGCGCGACGTTCTTCGTCTTCTCGGATTACACGAAGCCGATGGTCCGTCTGGCGTCGATCATGGGCCTGCCGACGATCTACATCTTCTCGCACGATTCGATCGGCGTCGGCGAAGACGGCCCGACGCACGAGCCTGTCGAGCAGACGGCGATGCTGCGCGCGCTGCCGAACTTCCGGCTGTTCCGTCCGGCGGACGCGAACGAGACGAACGCGGCGTGGTTCGCGGCACTGACCTCCGAGCATACGCCGACCGCGATTGCGTCGACCCGCCAGAACCTGCCGCAGATCGAAGGCACCTCCCGCGAAGCGCTGAAGGGCGGCTACGTCGTGCAGGATTCCGCGAAGGAAGTGCCGGACGTCATCCTGATCGCCTCCGGTTCGGAGCTGCAGCTTGCGGTCGGCGCGAAGGCTGAACTCGCGAAGGATGGCATCGACGCCCGCGTCGTCTCGATGCCCTGCATGGACCTGTTCGAAGAGCAGGACGAGGCCTATAAAGAGGCCGTTCTGCCGAAGAAGGTGCGCGCCCGCGTCGCCGTGGAAGCGCTGACGACCTTCGGCTGGGACCGCTATGTCGGCCTGGACGGCAAGGTCATCGGCATGCACGGTTTCGGCCAGTCCGGTCCGTACAAGTTCCTGTTCCCGCATTACGGCTTCACCGTCGAAAAGGTCGTGGAGGCCGCGAAGGAAGTGCTGTAAAGCAACTTGTTTTTTGAAAAGATTATGGTATGATTAATATACCTAAGTCATGAAGGGGGATCATTCCAATGCCATTAGTAACCAGCACGGAAATGTTCAGGAAGGCTTACGACGGCGGCTACGCCATCGGCGCTTTCAACGTCAATAACATGGAGATCGTCCAGGGCATCACGGCCGCTGCGAACGACCTCCGCGCCCCGGTGATCCTGCAGGCGTCCGCAGGCGCCCGCAAGTACGCGAACTCCGTCTACCTCGTCAAGCTCGTCGAGGCGGCGTGCGAGCTCTATCCGGAGCTTCCGATCGTCCTGCATCTGGACCACGGCCCGGATTTCGCGACCTGCAAGTCCTGCGTCGATTCCGGCTTCACGTCGGTCATGATCGACTATTCGAGCAAGCCGTTCGAAGAGAACATCGAGGTCTCCAGAGCCGTTGCCGAGTACGCGCATGCACACGGCGCCGTCGTTGAGGCGGAGCTGGGTACGCTCGCCGGCATCGAGGACGACGTCAACGTCGCGAACGACAAGGCGATGTACACGGATCCGGCACAGGTCGAGGAATTCGTGACCCGCACCGGCGTCGACTCCCTCGCGATCGCGATCGGCACCTCGCACGGCGCTTACAAGTTCAAACCGGGCACGAACCCGCAGCTGCGCTTCGACGTCCTCGAGGAAGTCACGAAGCGTCTCCCGGGCTTCCCGATCGTCCTGCACGGCGCTTCGTCCGTCCCGCAGGAATACGTCAAGATCATCAACGAGAACGGCGGCGCGCTGAAGGACGCGATCGGCGTTCCGGAAGACCAGCTGCACCAGGCGGCCCGTTCCGCGGTCTGCAAGATCAACATCGACTCCGATCTGCGCCTGGGCATGACGGCGGGCATCCGCAAGCATCTGCTGGAGCACCCGGATCATTTCGATCCGCGCCAGTATCTGACGGACGGCCGCACGAACGTTTACGACATCGTGCGCCACAAGATCGTCGACGTTCTGGGCTGCGACAACAAATTCTGAGCCTGAACGCACCGCAAAGACACAAGGCCGGCAGGGCATCCTGCCGGCCTTTCTGCGTCTTTTGGGGCACGGCGGGGCGGAAGAGGCGCGAAAGCCCCTGTAAACGCACGAAAAAACAGTTCCGCGGCGTCCGTTCTGCTTGAAAAGAAGCGGAGGTTGTGTTATTATGACTCTAATTGGATGGTTCACGGGGGCGTGAGCCGTCGTTTGATGAAAGCGAGGATAAACATGAACGTTTATAAGACAGAGGACATCCGAAACATTGTACTGTTGGGACACGGAAGTTCCGGCAAGACGACATTTGCTGAAGGCATTGCCCTCCTCGGCGGTCTCGTGACCCGTATGGGCACCGTCGGAAGCGGCAACACGATCAGCGATTTCGATAAGGAAGAGCAGAAGAGAGGCTTTTCACTGTCTGCATCCGTGATCCCGGTCGAATGGAACGGCAAGAAACTGAATTTCATTGACACTCCCGGCTACTTCGATTTCGTCGGCGAAGTCGAGGAAGGCATTTCCGCCGCGGACGGCGCGATCATTGTCGTGAACGGCAAGGACGGCGTCCAGACCGGTACGGTCAAGGCCTGGGAGCTTTGCGAAAAATACAACGTGCCGCGCATGATCTTCATCACGGCCATGGACCTGGCGGACGCGAATTACTCGCGCGTCATCGAGCAGCTCGAGGAGCGCTTCGGCCACTCGATCGCGCCGATGATCGTCCCGATCCGCGAGGGCGAGAAGCTGGTGGGTTATGTCAACGTCATCAAGAATGCGGGCCGCCGTTATCTGACTGCCGGCAAGCACGAAGACATGGCCATTCCGGATGCGATCAAGGGCGACATCTCCTCCGCGCACGACGCGCTGATGGAATCCGTCGCCGAGACGTCCGAAGAGCTCATGGAGCGCTTCTTTGAAGGTGAAGAGTTTACAGCAGAGGAAGTCGTCGACGCGCTGAGCCACAGCGTGGCGTCCTGCGAGATCGTCCCGGCCTACATGGGCTGCGGCCAGACCGCGCACGGCATCAACATGCTGTTGAATGATATCTGCAATTATTTCAAGGCCCCGGCCGTCTCCGATGCCGCAGGCAAGTCCTGCTACGTCTGGAAGACGATGGTCGACCCGTTCATCGGCAAGTACTCCCTGATCAAGGTGAAGTCCGGCGCGCTGAACACGGACGACACGCTGATCAACGCCCGCACCTCGAACACCGAGCGCATCGGCAAGCTTTACGTCCTGCAGGGCAACAAGACGATCGAAGTCCCGACGCTGAATGCCGGCGACATCGGTGCTCTCGCGAAACTGGACGACGCGAAGACCGGCGATACGATGGCGGAGAAGGGCCTCGACGTGGTCTATCCGGTGCCGGAGTTCACGAAACCTTATACCTACATGCGTTACATCGTCCCGAACAAGGGCGAGGACGACAAGGTCTCGGCCGCCCTGAACCGTCTGGCGGCGGAAGACGTCACGCTGAAGCTCGTCAATGATTCCGCGAACAGCCAGATGCTGATCTACGCGGTCGGCGACCAGGCGCTGGACATCATCAAGTCCAAGCTGCAGAGCCGCTACAAGGTCGACATCCTCCTGGAGGAGCCGCGCGTCGCGTTCAAGGAGACCATCACGAAGGAATCCGACGTCCAGGGCAAGCACAAGAAGCAGTCCGGCGGTCACGGCCAGTACGGCGACGTCCGCATGCGCTTCTCCCCGTCGGGCGACAATGAGACGCCTTACATCTTCGAAGAGCAGGTCGTCGGCGGATCCGTTCCGCGCAACTACTTCCCGGCGGTCGACAAGGGCCTTGCCGAGTGTGTCGTCGCGGGACCGCTCGCCGGTTATCCGGTCGTCGGCGTCCGCGCCGTCCTGTACGACGGTTCCTACCATCCGGTCGACTCTTCCGAGCAGGCGTTCAAGACGGCCACGTCCCTGGCGTTCAAGGACGGCTTCATGAAGGCGGGCCCGGTCCTGCTGGAGCCGATCATGAACCTGAAGGTCACGGTCCCGAACGACTTCACCGGCGACGTCATGGGCGACCTGAACAAGCGCCGCGGCCGCGTGCTCGGCATGAACCCGATCGCGGGCGGCAAGCAGGTCATCGAGGCGGAAGTTCCGGAAATGGAACTCTTCGGCTACTGCACGGTGCTCCGTTCCATGACGGGCGGCATCGGCGCATACGAAGTCAACTTCGATCACTACGAGCAGGCGCCGCGCGACATCCAGGAGAAGGAAGTCGCGAAGAAAGCGAAAGAAGAGGAATAAGTCCTTTTTGCCTGTAATGTTTAGGCGGGCTCTTGAATGGTCAGGGCCCGCCTTTTCAATGAAATGGCTCCGCGGCGAAAGCTTTCGTGCGCGGAGCAGCGAGGGAGCATCATGGATAAAGTTCTGGTTGGAGTGGATGTCGGCGGCACGACAGTCGAGCTCGGCATCTTCCCGTGGGAAGGCCCCTGCATGGACGTTTCGGAGATCCCGACGCCCCATACGGGCAGGCAGGAAGATCTGTGGGACGCGGTCGCGGAGGGCATCCGCGCGCGCCTTGCGTTCCTGAACATCGACGGACACCGCCTGGCGGCGGTCGGCGTGGCGGTCCCGGGACCGGTGGACGCGGACGGCTTCGTGCCGTGGCTCGTGAACATCGGCATCGGCGCCTGCTATCCGGCGAAGGAGATCGAGGAGCGCCTGCGCGTGCCGGCGGTCAGCGCGAACGACGCCAATGCGGCGGCGCTCGGCGAGGCTGTCTACGGCGCCGGCAGAGGCCACCGCAACATCGCGATGCTGACGCTCGGAACGGGCGTCGGCGGCGGCATCATCATTGACGGCAAGATCGTCGCGGGCGCACACGGCTGCGGCGCGGAGATCGGCCATTTCGTCGTGGACCCGGACGAAGAAGAGGCCTGCAACTGCGGTAATCACGGGTGTCTCGAGCAGTACGCTTCGGCGACGGGCATGGTCCGCAGCGTGAAGCGTTTCCTGCGTTCCGAAGACACGCCCTCCGTCCTGCGCGATCTTCAGCCGGAGGAGATCTCCGCGCGGGAGGTCGCGGACGCCGCAAAGGCAGGCGACGCGATCGCACTGAAGGCGTTCAACGTTTACGGCAAGTACCTGGGCCTCGGTATCAGCCATCTCGTGCTGACGACTGACCCCGAGCTGATCATCATCGGCGGCGGCGTATCGAACGCCGGGCAGATCCTGATCGATACGGTCGATCCGTACGTGGACCGCTATACGCACATCGCAAAGTCGCGCGCAGACATCGTGCTCGCGACGCTCGGCAACGACGCGGGCGTCAGCGGCTGCGCGGCCATGGCGAAGCAGCTGTTCGGAGTCCGTACATGAAGCCTGTGACCGGCACGAAGATCGCGGCGGACCTGAAGGGGCGCGTCGCCGTCCTGACGTACGGGACGGTCGACTCGACGAACAGCGAGGCGCGCCGCTATATCGGCGCGGGGCTGCTCGGGCCGGCGCTGTTCATCGCGGATGAGCAGACGCAAGGACGCGGCCGGCTGGGCCGCAGCTTCTATTCGCCGGAGGACTCGGGCGTCTACATGACGCTCGCTTATCCGCTCCGGACGGCATACGCGAAGGCCATGCGCGTGACCGCGAAAACGGCCGTTTCCTGCCTCCGCGGCATCCGGGCGGTGCTTCATGCGGACGTGTCGGTCAAGTGGGTGAATGACCTGTATTTCGGCGGCAGAAAGGCCGCCGGGATCCTGGTCGAGACGGTGCCCGGAGAAACGGGCGTCGACTGGGTCGTCATCGGCATCGGCATCAATCTCGGGGACGCTGCTTTCCCGGAGGAACTGCGGGAGACGGCGGTGTCGCTGCATGCGGCGGACTGCGACCGGAACGAACTCATCACGGCGATCGTTTCGGACCTGCTGTGGGAGCTGCGGCACATCGACGATACGGATTATCTGGAAGATTACCGGGCATATTCGAACGTGCTCGGCGAAACGATCCTGTTCGGCCGTGCGCCGGACCTGGAGGAAGGGCGGGCCGTCGCGATCGACGACGAGGGCGCGCTCGTTGTGGAAAAGGCCGGCGGGACGCGCGTTACGCTGTCGTCCGGCGAGATCTCGGTGAGGAAGAAGCATGAAGGACCTGATCATACCTGAACACTACGACCCGCGTCTGTCAGTCCGCGAGACCCAGGCCGCGATCAAGTACATCCGCGACACGTTTCAGAAGGAATTCGGCCGGGAAATGAACCTGGAGAGGATCTCCGCGCCGCTGTTCGTCGAGAAGAAGAGCGGTCTGAACGACAACCTGAACGGCGTCGAGCGGCCCGTGGGCTTCGACATGAAGGACCTGCCGGGCGACGAGATCGAGATCGTGCAGTCGCTGGCGAAGTGGAAGCGGCTCGCGCTGCGTGAGTACGGCTTCGGCCCCGGCGAGGGCATTTACACGAACATGAACGCGATCCGCCGCGACGAGGAAGTGGACAATCTGCACTCGGTCTACGTGGATCAGTGGGACTGGGAGAAGGTCATC
>JAGDBR010000409.1 GCA_017958935.1 Lachnospiraceae bacterium
GAAATGGAACGAAGCACGGAAGAACGGCCAGATCGATTTCGATGCCGCAGCTGCATACGAAGAATGGAAACTCCACTACCCGCCGTCTGCCCGATAACGTCAGATAAACAAAAAGAAAAAGGCTATCTGAATCCACCTTGGATCAGATAGCCTTTTGTTCTTGGAATAATCAGTTTTAGGATACTGTTGTCATTTTGTTGTCACGCACTAAGCAAATTTGCTTGCAACCCGCATAAATACTGGGTTTTTGAGAGTTGTTGTATCATTCCCACTCTATCGTCGCCACGGGCTTCTCGGAAATATCCCACAGCACGCGGTTGACACCGGGGATCTTCACGATCTGATCGCGCATTTTGCAGAGAACATCGAACGGGATCTCCGGAACGGTCGCAAAGACCGCATCGACGGTGTTGACCGCGCGGATGACGACAGCCCAGCCCATGTAACGGACGCCTTTTCCGTCCACGTATTGGATACCGGTGGACTGGAAATCCGGAATCGCACAGAAATACTGCCACGGGGTCTCGGGCAGTTTGCCGATCTCCTCGCGGACGATCGCATCGGCTTCACGCAGCGCTTCGAGACGGTCGCGCGTGATCGCGCCGACACAGCGGACGCCGAGGCCCGGTCCCGGGAACGGCTGGCGGTAGACCATGTCATCCGGAAGGCCTAACTCGTGACCCACACAGCGAACCTCATCCTTATAGAGAAGCTTAACGGGCTCGACAAGCTCGAAATCACGCATGTCTTCGGGCAGGCCGCCGACATTGTGATGGGCCTTCACGCCGTGAGACTCCAGGATATCCGGATAGATCGTACCCTGGCCCAGGAAGCTGACGTCTTCCAGTTTGCGGGCTTCTTCCGCAAAGACGTCGATGAAAAGCTTGCCGATGATCTTCCGCTTCTGTTCGGGATCGGAGACGCCTGCAAGCGCATCGAGGAAGCGGTCGACCGCGTCGACATAGATCAGATTCACGTCGAACTGTCTGCCGAAGACTTCGCAGACCTGCTCCGGCTCTCCTTTGCGGAGCAGACCGTGGTTCACGTGCACGCAGACAAGCTGCTTTCCGATCGCCTTCGAGACCAATGCCGCGCAGACCGACGAGTCCACGCCGCCCGAGAGCGCCAGGAGTACTTTTTTATCGCCGACCTGGGCGCGGATCGCTTCGATCTGTTCGTCGATGAACGCCTTCGCAAGCTCCGGCGTATTGATTCTGGCCATGGTTTCAGGCCTGACGTTCTCTGCCATAGATCCTCCTCGAGTAAGACTGGATTTGATAAATCATAGTAAAAATATAGCACGTTCAAAAGCCCTTGTACACAGAAAATCTTTCGGAAAAACGCCGAAATCCCGTGCCTGTAAGGCATAGTTTTACCGCACTTTTACAGACGCCTTTATCAGGGCCGAAATCCTTGCGCATATTTCGCACTTTCCTGTTCCATTTGCGGGAAACTGTGATAAAATAGGCGCTGATACGTGTTTCGGCAGTAAAGAAAGGATCTCAGATGGTCGTCCAATTATTCTGGAAAATCATGTCGATGGCCCTGATGATGGCCATGGGCATCATCCTCGTCAAATCCAAGATCGCAAAGCCGCAGGACAGCAAGCCGCTGTCGATGCTCTCGGTCTATCTGATCATGCCCTGTGTCGTGTTCAAGTCGTTCCAGGTCGATTTCACGCCGGACGTGCAGCGCGGCCTGCTGCTCGCGCTGATCGGCGCCGTCGCGGCCGAACTTCTGCTGATCCTCCTGAACGAGCCGGCGAAACGCCTCTTCAAACTGGACAGGATCGAGCAGGCTTCTGTCATCTACACGAACGCGGGAAACCTGATCATACCGCTGGTCGCTTCGGTGATCGGTCCCGAATACGTGATCTATACGACGATGTTCATCGCCGTCGAGCGCGTGCTGATCTTCTCGCACGGCATCCATCTGCTGCGCGGCGAGAAGAAGACCGACTGGAAGGCGATCCTGCTGAATAACAATATCATCTGCATCGTGATCGGCATCGTGATCATGCTGACCGGCTTCCGTTTTCCGGCATTCATGGAGGACGCGATCGACTCGGTCGCCGGCATGCTCGGCCCGATGGCCATGCTGATCACGGGCATGCTCGTCGGCGGCATGAGCTTCAAAAAGACCTTCTCGAGCAAACGCCTGTGGCTCACGGTGGCGCTGCGTCTTGTCATCATGCCTGTCTTCTGCATCGTCTTCCTGAAATACTGCGGTCTGACCGCCTTGTTCAGCGACTGTTCCGATGTGCTGATCGTGACCGTACTGGCCTGCATCACGCCCTCCGCCTCGACGGTCACGCAGCTTGCGCAGGTCTATACGGACCGTGCGGATTACGCCGGCGCGATCAATGTCGCTTCGACCTTCCTCTGCATTCTCACGATGCCCGTTATGGTTGCATTGTACAACGCACTGCCGGCGCTCTGGTAAGCGCCGGCAGCTTTTTACCGCTTCTCTTCGAAGTCCGCCCTGACTTCCTGTGCCCAGTCTTCGGATACGCAGCCGCATGAGCGCAGGCTCGTGACGGCTTTCGATACGGACCGGCTGGAAGCGCCGTAGCCGCGTCTGTCCTGCTTGTAGTTCGCGACCCGCTCCTCCCGGATGCCGAAGTGCTTCGCGGTCTCGACCGCGTCGATGTTCGCGCCGAGGAACAGGAACTCCCATCCGCTCTCCGTCTTTTCCGAGATCATTTTCTTCACCTCATCGCTGGAATAGCGGTGGCTGGCGTTCTCCAGCCCGTCCGTCATGATCACGAAGAGGGTATGCGCCGGCACGTCCTCTTTACGCGCGTATTTGTGGATCTCTTCAATGTGCCGGATCCCGCCGCCGATCGCGTCGATCAGGGCGGTGCAGCCGCCGACGCGGTAGTCCTTTTTCTCCATCTTCGGCACTTCCGAAAGATCCTTCCTGTCGATCACAAGCTCCGCGCTGTCGTTGAACAGATAGGCGGACACCCAGCACTTGCCGTCCACGGCTTTCTGCTGCTCGATCGTCGCGTTGAAGCCGCCGACCGAATCTTCTTCATAACCCGCCATCGAACCGCTCTTATCCAGAATGAACACCAGCTCGGTCGAATTGTTCACTGTTTCCCTGTTCGTCGTTTTCTTGTCTGCCATTTCTTTTTTCCTCCTGAAAATGCTTTTTTGAAACGCGGCCTTCCGGTGCCGGGTGCCGGTCCCGCTGCGGCGCCGGTGCGCGGTGCGCCGGTGTCCGGCAGAAAAGGCCGCAGGTTTTTCCTGCGGCCTTAATGTAGCATGTCGATGAGGAAAAAAGGTCGCCTGCCGGGCGACTTTTGCGGCGCCCGGGACTGATCTTCCCGGTCGCCTTCCGCCGCCTTACGCGGCGCTGCCCAGCAGGGGCTGGTCGTTGTCGAAGAGGACTTCGTTGATCCTGAACACGTCGTAATAGCCGTGCTCGATGTGATATTTCACGATGACGTCGAACAGATTGCTGTCTGAGAGCGCGAATCCGGCCGTTTTCAGGAGCTTTGCGGTCTCGTCCGGAGAAAGTCTCAGCGCGACCGCGAAAGCCAGCGCAGTGGCCTTTTTCGGCTGATACGCGGGGTTGCTGCGGATCTTCGAGAACAGGCGTTTGTCGACGTTCGCCTTTTTATAGCACTCGGCGTCGGTCATGCCGGACTCGTCGATCTTCCGAAGCAGCATTTCCGAAAAGCTTTCGTCCAGCTGCCACTGCGGGCCCGGGGAAGCATTGTACACAACGGCGGACTCGAGGGCATGCATGCCCAAGCCGGTCTCCTCCCGCTTCGCCTTCGGCTTCGGGGCCTTCCCGGTCCAGACGGTCGAGTCGGACCGCACCTTCCGCTCCAGCTTCTCTCGCAGATACGCCTGCAGCAGGGCGTCGTCGCGCCGTTTTTCACGCCGGAGCTTCCCGCTGTAGATCACGAGGTATACCGTCATGTCATGATCCTGCAGGAAGGAAAGGATCTCGCTTGTTGCGGCGTTCAGCGCTTCATCCCACGGATACCCGTACACGCCGGCCGAGATCATCGGGAAGGCCACGCTCTCGCAGCCGTATGCGTCGGCCAGCGCGAGCGATTTCCGGTAGCAGCTGCGCAGCAGCGCTTCTTCCCCGCTGCGCCCGTCCCGGTACACCGGCCCGACCGTATGGATCACGTATTTTGCGGGCAGGTCGTAGCCCTTCGTGATCTTCGCGTCCCCGGTCTCGCAGCCGCCGAGCGTCCGGCATTCCGCGAGAAGGTCCGGCCCCGCGGCCGTATGGATCGCGCCGTCGACGCCGCCCCCGCCCAGAAGCGAATTGTTCGCGGCATTCACGATCGCGTCGCATTCCAGCTTCGTGATGTCGCCCTTGATCAGTTGAAACGGCATTTCCGCCTCCCTTCCGAAAAGGACCCGGACACAGACGTCCGGGCCCTTCTCGTTCTGTAACGCTTATTCCGCGCTGACGTACTTGTGCAGCGTCTTTCTGACGGCGCCGGGCCCTCTGAAGAGCTCCGCGGC
>JAGDBR010000410.1 GCA_017958935.1 Lachnospiraceae bacterium
ACGCCGGCATTGATCATGAGTTCCGCCATGATCAAGACGGACAGGAGCACCTGCAGGAACCGCTTCCGCTTAAAGAATCCTTCCGCGATCTCCGTTCCAGGGACCGCTGCCACCAGCATGATGAAGATAAACAGGAAACTCTGCCGCGCCGGGAGCTGATTCGGAAAATGGAATCCGTGCCAGGCATAGTCCAGGACGTTCAGGTTGAAGGAAAGCAGGAAGAATGCGGCGAGCGCCCCGAAGAAGATCTTCATCCTAAGCGGCACGGTCCTCCGGAACAATGTGATGCCGGTAAAGACGAGCGTCAAAAGACCGAAGTAGATGTTCGGCGGACCGAATTCAAGCGACCGCCCCATGCCGGGCAGCATCCGCTTCAGGACTTCCAGCAGCGGATGATAAAGCTTCAGCGCCGTCGGCGCGGGCTTCGTGACCGCCAGGGTCTCGGAAAGGGCTTTTCCGACCGACAGGATCACCGGCAGATTCACGGCGGCGACGCCGAGCGAGCAGGCCGCGAAAAGCAGTCCCTTCAGAAGAAACTGCTGAAACGTCTGCGCGCGCCCCATGCGGAGGACTTCCTTGAAGAACCAGATGACCGCGAACACGCAGACCATATAGGAAATATAGAAATTCGACCAGATCGTGACCGCGAGCGAAGCGGTATAGAGCAGCCATTTCTTCTCGCGGTAGAAGCGTTCGATGCCGAGCGCGACGAGCGGCAGTAAGATCACCGCGTCCATCCACATGAACTGGTTGATGAAGGTCAGGGTATAGCCGGAAAGCGCGTAGGCGGCCGACAGGATCAGTTTCGAGACCGGCGCCTTTTCTGAACGCGAGAACGCGTAAATGAAGAAGGTCAGGCCCATGAGTCCGAAGCGGACGAGGACCATCATGTCGACCTCCCAGACCGTGATCTTTCCGGGCAGGAGGAACAAAAGGAGCCAGAGCGGGCTGTTCGTGTAGTAGCCGCTCTGCGCGAACGCGTCAAAGCCGAGCGCGCCCGTAAAGGAATAGGTGTTCAGTGAATACAGGTCCCGTTCCGCCTCGCGAAGCATCGGAAAATACTGCCCCCAGCCGTCGATCGCCGTCAGGGCGTACTGCCCGAAGGGCGCGATCTTCCGGCAGATGAACATGAGAATGCCCACGGCGAAAGGCACGAGGAAGGACAGCGCGTAAAAGAGCAGTTTCTTTTTCTTCGTCATGACAAGAAAACTCCTTTGAATACTCCTATCCTTCTTCTCGGTTTTTTCCTGAAACCGTTACGGCCGCGCTTACAGCACGAACTGGAAGATGGTATACGATACGTAGATCGCCAGCAGAACGATGCCCTGCACCCGGCTGACCTTCTGCCGCTTCAATGCGGGCAGCGTCAGGATCAGCATCACGAGGAAGCAGAGCGGAATGTCCACGACAAGCGACGCATTCATGCCGAAGACCGTCTTGCCGGCCGGGATCTGATACGGCGAAAGGGTCGTCGAAAGCCCGGAAACGAGCACAAGATTAAACAGGTTCGCGCCGATGATGTTGCCGAGCGACAAGGCGCTGTGCCCCTTGATGAGCGACGTGATCGCGGTCACGAGTTCCGGAAGCGACGTCCCGAGCGCGACGAAGGTGAGCGCGATGACCGACTCCGGCACGCCCATGATCTTTGCTAAGATCGTCCCGTTGTCGACGAGGAGGTTCGCGCCGAGCGCGATGAGCGCCGCGCCGACGATGAGAAAGACGATCTCTTTCCAGAGCGGCAGCTGTTTTTCCTTCGGCTGCGCTTCCTTCTCAGGTTCCGGCGCCGTCAGCGGCTCGCCCGCGACTGCCGCCGCCTGCTTCTGGGCCTTCATCTGCGTCACGATGATGACCGCGGTATAGGCCGCGAAGATCAGGAGAAGCACAATGCCGGAAATGCGGCTGAACGCGCCGAACGCGTACGCATTGAACGCGTAAAAGAGCATTGCGCCGAAGAAAAAGCAG
>JAGDBR010000411.1 GCA_017958935.1 Lachnospiraceae bacterium
GATCTACGACGTGGACCTGGTCGATCCGGAAGGGCATACGGTCCCGGACGGCGAAGTCGGCGAGATCGTCATCAATATTAAAAACGGCATCCCGAACGGCCTTGCGGTGGGTTATTACAACGACGAAGAAAAGACCGCCGAGACCTGGAAAGACGGCGTTTACCACACGGGCGACACGGCGTGGCGCGACGAGGACGGCTTCTTCTGGTACGTCGGACGCGTGGACGACGTCATCAAGTCTTCCGGCTACCGTATCGGCCCGTTCGAGATCGAATCGGTCATCATGGAGCTTCCGTACGTGCTGGAATGCGGCGTGAGCGCAGCCCCGGACGAAGTCCGCGGCCAGGTCGTCAAGGCGTCGATCGTATTGATCCCGGGCGTCGAGGGCACGGAAGAATTAAAGAAGGAAGTCCAGGATTACGTGAAGACCCACACGGCGCCCTACAAATATCCGCGCATCGTGGTCTTCAGGGATTCCCTGCCGCACACGACGAGCGGGAAGATCATAAGGCATTTGTTATAAGATGGATGACAGACGCATCACGCTTCTGGCCGGACATTACGGCAGCGGAAAAACGAATATCGCGGTGAATCTTGCGCTGGATCTTAAAATGCGCAGGGACCGGGTCGCAATCGCGGACCTCGACATCGTGAACCCGTACTACAGGACGCTCGACAGCCGGACGGAGCTTGAAAAGGCCGGCATCCGCCTGATCGTGTCGCCTTACGCGAACACCAACCTGGACGCGCCGGCCATGCCGGACGAGATGTACGCGGTGACGGATGATCCGGAACTTTACAGCATCATCGACGTCGGCGGCGACGACAGGGGAGCGCTCGCGCTCGGAAGGCTTGCGCCGAAGATCCTAGAGGACGATTACGCGATGCTGCTTGTCGTGAACCGCTTCCGTCCCCTTACAAGGACGGCCGAAGAGGTCGAAAGCATCCGCCGCGAGATCGAATCATCCTGCGGGATCCCGTTTACCGGCATCGTGAACAATTCGAACCTCGGCGCTGAAACGACAGAAGAAACGGTGCTCTCATCCGTGAGGTACGGAAAAGAAGTCAGCATGCTTACGGGACTGCCCGTCGTGATGACGACCGTCGAAGAGAGCCTGTACGGTGCGCTGAAGGACCGCATTGAAGACCTGTTTCCGCTGAAGCTGCAGAAGCGGCCGGTGGACTGAAACATACAGATATGCGCGCAATGCGCGAAGACAAGGATACGAACCCATCAGAGGAGGGGAGTCATATGGCGAAACTCACATTCCTGACAGACAGCTGCAAGGGCTGCGGCCTTTGCGTGAACGTCTGTCCGAAGCATCTTCTGGCACTCAGACAGGACGTCATCAACAAGAAAGGCCACCATCCGGTCGGCATAGAGGACATGGACGCCTGTGTTGGCTGCGCGTCCTGCGCGCTGATGTGTCCGGACTGCGTGATCAAAGTGGAAAGGTAAGGTGATGAAATGGCTGAAAAAGTACTGATGAAGGGCAATGAAGCCATTGCCGAGGCCGCGATCAAGGCCGGCTGCCGCCATTACTTCGGCTATCCGATCACGCCGCAGACGGAAGTCGCGGCGTACATGGCGAAGCGCATGCCGAAGATCGGCGGAACGTTCTTGCAGGCGGAGTCCGAGATCGCCGCGATCAATATGGTCTACGGCGTTTCATCCGCCGGAAAGCGCGTCATGACGTCATCTTCCTCCCCGGGCATTTCCCTGAAGGGAGAGGGCCTCTCTTATCTCGCAGGCTCCGACCTGCCCGCGCTGATCGTCAACGTCCAGCGCGGCGGTCCGGGCCTCGGCGGCATCCAGCCTTCCCAGTCCGACTACTGGCAGGCGACCCGCGGCGGCGGCCACGGCGACTATCACATGATCGTCCTGGCGCCCGCATCCGTTCAGGAAATGGCGGAGCTTACCGTGAAGGGCTTTGAGCTTGCGGACGAATACCGCATGACCGCAATGGTCCTTGCGGACGGCACGATGGGCCAGATGATGGAGCCGGTCTCCCTGGATTTCGACATCAAGCCCGCGCCTGAAAAGCCCTGGGCGACGACCGGTACGAAGATGCAGCGGCCGCACAACGTCATCAACTCGCTTTTCCTGAAGCCGGAAGAGCTTGAGCAGGAGAACTTCAAGAGATACGAGCGCTATAAGAAGATCGAAGAAAACGAGTGCCTGTGGGAAGAGTACCTGACGGAAGACGTTGACGTCGTGATCGCAGCCTTCGGCATCGCGGCCCGTGTCGCGCGTTCCGCAGTCAACGAAGCCCGTAAAAAGGGCATCAAAGCCGGCCTGATCCGCCCGATCACGCTCTGGCCGTTCCCGAAGGCGCCGTTTGAAAAGGCCGCCGGACACGCGAAAGCATTTATTTCAGTCGAGCTTTCGATGGGCCAGATGATCGAGGACGTGGAACTGGCGATCCGCTGCAAGGCGCCGGTCACGCTCTGCAACCGTGCGGGCGGCATGATCCCCTCGCCGGAGCAGGTGCTTTCCGCGATCGAAAAAGCGAACGGAGGTGAAAACTGATGGTCGTATTTGAGAGACCCCACGCATTGACGGACGTCCCGTTCCATTACTGCCCGGGCTGCACGCACGGCATCATCCACCGGCTCGTTGCCGAGGTCATTGACGAGCTCGGCATCGAGGGCAATACGGTCGGCATCGCGCCGGTCGGCTGCGCCGTCATGGCTTATGACTATTTTAACTGCGACATGATCGAGGCCGCCCACGGGCGCGCGCCGGCAGTCGCGACAGGCGTGAAGCGCGCGAACCCGGAGAACATCGTGTTCACGTACCAGGGCGACGGCGACCTCGCGTCGATCGGAACCGCGGAGACCGTGCACGCGGCCGCGCGGAACGAGAACATCACGATCATTTTCATCAACAACGCGATCTACGGCATGACGGGCGGCCAGATGGCGCCGACATCCCTGCCGGGGCAAATCACCCAGACCTCGCCCTACGGCCGCGACCCGCAGCTTTGCGGCTATCCCGTGAAGATCTGCGAAATGCTCTCGCAGCTGGAGGGACCCGAATACCTCGCGCGTGTTACCGTGAACAATGTGCCGCGGATCCGCGAGGCGAAAAAGGCCATTAAAAAAGCGTTTCAGAACCAGATCGACGGCAAGGGCTTCTCGCTCGTGGAGGTCATCTCCTCCTGCCCGACGAACTGGGGCCTGACGCCTGAAAAGGCACTGCAGTGGATCGACGAGAAGATGATCCCGTATTATCCGCTCGGTGTCTATAAAGACCGTTCCGCAGGAAAGGAGGATGCGTGATGAGTACGAGACAGTTCCTTCTTTCGGGCTTCGGCGGACAGGGCATCCTTTTCGCCGGCCGTTTCCTGGCGTACAAGGGAATGGGTGAGGGCAAGGAGGTCTCCTGGCTTCCGTCCTACGGCCCCGAAATGCGCGGCGGCACCGCGAGCTGCTCGGTCATCGTCTCCGACGAGCCGATCGGCTCCCCGATCGTCTCGAGCCCCGACGTGCTGGTCGCCATGAACCTGCCGTCGCTGGACCGGTTTGAGGATTCGGTCGTGCCGGGCGGCATGATCTTCTGCGATTCGACGCTCATTGAGCGCAAGGCGCACCGGGACGACGTCACGGTCTATTACGTGCCGGCGACGCAGATGGCATCCGAGAACGGCACGCCGACCCTGGCGAACATGATCCTCATGGGCAAGATCCTGAAGGTCATCGGCGAGTTCGAATCGGACGACGAGATCCGCAAAGTACTGCAGAAATTCATCTCCGCGAAGCATCAGGACATGCTGGAGACGAACCTGAACGTGATGAAGAAAGGAGCGGAATATGAAGATTGACATTACACTGACGGCGAACCCGAGAGAGAAGGTCGCTTCGGACAAGCTGGGTTTCGGCAAGGTCTTTTCGGACCATATGTTTTTAATGGAGTACGACCCGGAGAACGGCTGGCATGACGCCCGCATCGTCCCGTTCGGCAACTTCTCCGTGCATCCGGCTTCGACGGTCTTCCACTACGGCGAGGAGATCTTCGAGGGCCTGAAGGCCTACAGACGGGCCGACGGCCGGGTCCAGCTGTTCCGGCCGATCGAGAACTGCCGGCGCATGAACTCCTCCGCGGAGCGCCTGTGCCTGCCGCAGATCCCGGAAGAGGACATGCTGGAAGCGATCCTGAAGCTGGTCGAGGTCGACCAGGACTGGGTCCCGGCCGAAGAGGGCTGCTCTCTGTACATCCGTCCGTTCATGTTCGGCAATGACGAGGCGCTCGGCGTGCACACGGTGCACCATTCGACGTTCTGCGTCATCTGCTCGCCGTCCGGCTCCTATTACCCGGAAGGCATCAACCCCGTCAAGATCATGATCGAAGACGAGGACGTGCGCGCGGTCCGCGGCGGCACAGGCTACACGAAGTGCGGCGGCAACTACGCGGCTTCGATGCGCGCGGGCGAGAAGGCCGCGCAGAAGGGCTACACGCAGGTGCTGTGGCTCGACGGCGTGGAGCGGAAGTACATTGAAGAAGTCGGCGCGATGAACGTCATGTTCAAGATCAACGACGAGATCGTCACCCCGAAGCTGAACGGCTCGATCCTGCCGGGCATCACCCGCAAGTCGATCATCGAATTGCTGGCGCACCACGGCATCAAGGTCAGCGAGCGCCTGCTGTCGGTCGACGAGCTGGTCGGCGCGATGAAGGACGGCTCCCTGAAGGAAGCATGGGGCTGCGGCACCGCGGCCGTCGTCTCCCCGATCGGCGAGCTGGCCTACCTCGGCGAGAAATACACGATCAACAACGGCGAGATCAGCGAAGTCACACAGAAGCTGTACGACGAGCTGACCGCCATTCAGTGGGGCCGCGCAGAAGACGTCCTGAACTGGATCGTCGAGATCCCGCGCAAATAACGAACAGGCTGCCCGTTCCGGCCCCTCGAAAGACCTGGTCTTTTGGCGCAAGGCAGTGAACTTCGGCGCATATGTCTTTCCTTACGCACGGCTTTGCGGATCCGTCATTGGACGAAACAGCGGGGAACGCCGCCGGTCGGAACGGAGCAAGAGACAACGGCGCAGAAATGATATTGACAGAGAAGAGATGAGGAGACTTTCGTATGCGGCAGATCGTGATGATTGACTCGATACTATGCAGGAAGGCGGAACTGACGTTCCGGGAGAAGCTGGAGATCGCGCGGCAGCTGAACAGGCTGAACGTGCAGGTCATCGAGCTGCCCGAGATCGCGGATGAGAAGGCGGACACGCTGCTGATCCGGACGATGGCGTCGTTCGTGAAGGACGCCGTCCTGTCGGTCGGCGCGGGCTCGACGAAGGAAAGCGTGGAGCTGGCCGCGAAGGCGCTGGCGAACGTGCCGAACGCGCGCATCCGCATTGAACTGCCGGTCTCCTCGATCAATATGGAGTACGTCAGCCACAGGAAGCCCGAGAAGATGACGGCCTGGATCGCCGCGTGCGTCCGGGAGGCGAAGGAAAGCGGCTGTGAAGCGGAATTCGCGGCGCTGGATGCGACGCGCGCCGACGAGGCGTTCCTGCTGACGGCGGTCGCGGCGGCGGAAGAAGCCGGCGCGGACTGCATCAGCATCTGCGACAATGCCTGCACGAGCCTTCCCGACGATTTCGCGGCGCTCGCGTCCCGCGTCGTTTCGGCGACGGAGCTGCCGGTCAGCGTCCTCTGCGAGGACAGGCACGGCATGGCGGCCGCGGCTGCGGCGCTTTCCGTGAAGGCGGGCGCGTCGGGCGTGAAGTGTGCGATCGACTGCGGGATCACGGACCTCGAGGTCTTCGGGGAAATGATCCAGAACGTCGGCCGCGATTACGGCCTTTCGACGGAACTCAGGCTCACGGAGATCCATGCGATCGCGGAGCAGATCCGCAGGCTGAACGCTCTGCATGCGGCCGAGCGCAATTACGTGATCCCGGGCGCGGAGGAAGGCGTCATCCGGCTTTCGACGGAGGACGACCGGACTGCGGTCGCACAGGCGGTGCTGAAGCTCGGCTACGACCTGTCGGAAGAGGACCTCAGCGCGGTCTTCGCGGAAGTGAAGCGGACCGCGGAAAAAGGCGCGATCGGCGCCAGAGAGCTGGACGTGATCATTTCGACCACGGCCATGCAGGTGCCGGCGACGTACGAACTGAAGCAGTACATCGTGAACAGCGGCAATGCCTTCGCCTCCACCGCGCAGATCATTCTGGACCGCGGCGGGGAGGAGCTGAAGAGCGTCGCGATCGGGAACGGCCCGATCGACGCGGCGTTCCAGGCGGTGAGCAATATCATCGGCCACGCGTACGAGCTTGACGACTTCCAGATCCATACGGTCACCGAGGGCCAGGAATCGATCGGTTCGGCGAACGTGAAGCTGCGCGCGAACGGCAAGGTCTACTCCGGGAACGGCATCTCGCGCGACATCATCGGCGCGAGCATCCGCGCGTACGTGAACGCATTGAACAAGATCCTGTACGAGGAGAAATAACGATGAGACTCTCCTTTTCGACAAAAGGCTGGCATCTTTCGTCCTTCTATGATTACGTCCGCGTTGCGGAGGAGCTCGGCTTCGAAGGCATTGAGCTCCACAACATCCGCGGAGCCTTTTTCAGCGAGAAGGACGGGGCTTTCTACGGCCATTATTCGGGCGCGACGCTGCGCATGCTCTATGAAAAGAAGCTGAAGCTGCCGTGCATCGACGCCCTGACGGACTTCGCGGAGCCCGAAAAGGCGGCGGAATGCGAAGACGAAGTGTTGAAATGCCTCGGGATCGCGAAGACGCTGCGGATCCCCGCGGTGCGCGTGAAGACCGGCTTTTCGGCCGATCCGGAAGCGCAGCGCGAAGCGGCGCGCGTGATGATCGCGCGGCTGCTGCCGGAAGCGGAGAAAAAGAAGATCACGCTGCTGATCGAAACGGACGGCCTGTTTTCGGACACGGCGATCCTGCGCGACATGCTCGAGGACTTCGCGAGCGACTACCTCGCGGCGCTCTGGAACTTCCAGGCGACCTGCCTGAATTCGCAGGACACGCCGGGGAAGATCATTGCGAACCTCGGCGCCTATGTGCGCCAGGTGCACGTCAGCGACGCGCGCAGGACGGACGGCGGCATGGAGCACTGCCTGCTCGGCGAGGGCGAGCTGCCGCTGAAGGAGCTGATGCTGTCGCTGCGGTCGGTGAACTACGACGGCTTCATTTCCCTGGTCTGGGATCCGTCGTGGCTGCCGGAGCTGTCGGACATGGAGATCATCCTGTCCCAGTTCGTCAATTACATGAAGCAGTACGACGACCCCTCGAAGAGCCGGAGCACGCTTTACGACAATAAGCGGCACACCGGCAAGTACGTCTGGAAGAAGGACGTGCTGATCGACGAGACGTTCTCGGGCGTGCTGGACCGCATGGTGAAGGAGTTCCCGGACCAGCTCGCGTTCAAATATACGACGCTGGATTACACAAGGACCTATACCGAATTCCGGCGGGACGTGGACGACTGCGCGCGTGCGCTCGTTGCGCTGGGCGTGAAGGCCGGCACCCACGTCGCGGTCTGGGCGTCGAACGTCCCGGAATGGTATATCACGTTCTGGGCGACGGTCAAGATCGGCGCGGTCCTCGTCACCGTGAACACGGCCTATAAGATCGCGGAGGTCGAGTATCTCTTAAAGCAGAGCGACACGCATACGATCATCATCACCGAGGGGAACCGCGACGTCCGCTACGGCGAGATCATGACGGAGATCTGCCCCGAGCTGAAGGAGAAGAAGCCGAACGAGGCGCTGCACGCGAAAAGGCTGCCGTTTTTGAGGAACGTCATCACGGCGGGCTTCCGGCAGGCCGGCTGCAGGACGTTCAAGGAAATGCTGGAGCTGAAGGCGCTCGTGCCGGAAGAGGAGATCGCGCGCATGGCGGCGGCCGTCGACAAAAACGACGTCTGCAACATGCAGTACACCTCGGGCACGACGGGTTTCCCGAAGGGCGTCATGCTCACGCATTACAACATCGTGAACAACGGCAAGTGCATCGGCGACCGCATGGATCTTTCGTCTGCGGACCGGATGATGGTGCAGGTGCCGATGTTCCATTGCTTCGACATGGTGCTCGCGATGACGGCGACGATGACGCACGGAGGCACCTTGCTGCCGCTGCCGGACTTCTCGGCGCGGCCCGCGCTCGCCTGCATCCACAATGAATACATCACCGCCTTCCACGGCGTCCCGACGATGTTCATCGCGATGCTCGAGCATCCGGACTTCGAAAAGACCGACTTCTCGTACATGCGCACCGGGATCATGGCGGGCTCGCCCTGCCCGATCGCGACGATGCGCGACGTCGTCGAGAAGATGCACATGACCGAGATCACGATCGTCTACGGCCAGACCGAGGCGGCGCCGGGCTGCACGATGAGCTCGACGGACGACTCGCTGGAGCTGCGCGTGACGACGGTCGGCAAGGCCCTGCCGGAGATCGAATGCCGGATCGTGGACCCGGAGACCGGCGAGGACTGCCCGGACAACGTGAACGGCGAGTTCCTGGCGCGCGGCTACAACCTGATGAAGGGCTATTACAAGATGCCGAAGGAGACCGCGGAGGCGATCGACAAGGACGGGTGGCTCCACACGGGCGACCTCGCCTGCCGCACGCCGGACGGCTACTATAAGATCACGGGCCGCTTAAAGGACATGATCATCCGCGGCGGCGAGAACATTTACCCGAAGGAGATCGAGGAGTTCATCTACACGAACCCGAAGGTCTCGGACGTGCAGGTGATCGGCGTCCCGAGCGAGCAGTACGGCGAAGAGATCATGGCCTGCGTCATCCTGAAGGAAGGCGAGACGATGACCGAGCAGGAGCTCAAGGATTTCGTCGGCGCGTCCATGGCGCGGCACAAGGTCCCGCGCTACGTGGACTTCGTCCGCGAATTCCCGATGAATGCCGCCTGCAAGATCCTGAAGTACCAGATTCGCAAGGAAGCCGTCGAGAAGCTGGGCCTGCAGAAGGCCGCCGGGATCGAGACCGCGTAAGCGCCGGGAGATTAGCACTCAACACTTGACAGTGCTAACGAATCGTGATAGAATACGGAATGCACGGAAGAAGCCCTTCAAAGGCCGGACCGTGCATTCTTCACGTTCCAGGAGGCTTGATATGACAGAAAGAAAAGGAAACCTGTCGATCGACAGCGAGAATATATTCCCGATCATCAAAAAGTGGCTGTATTCCGACCACGACATTTTCC
>JAGDBR010000412.1 GCA_017958935.1 Lachnospiraceae bacterium
ACACGCCCGTCTGCCGCTCCGACAGCGCCGCCAGCATCAGCATGCGGTGCGCCGCCGACTTGGAAGCGGGCATTTTCAGGCTGCCGGTGCGCGGCCCCGGCGATACGACGCGGATCATGACGCACCTCCCAGCTTCAGCCATTCGGGAAAATCCTCCCGGCAGACCGGGCGGACCTCGCATTTTCCGATCTTCCGCGGCACGATCAGGTGCATGCCGCCGGCCGTGTTCTTTTTATCGGATCCGGCCGCTTCATTGAGCTGCGCGGCGCTGTACGGAAGGTCCGTCGGCAGGCCGTACCGCTCCAGCAGCCCGAGGATCTTGCCGCATTCCTCCTCCGGCAGCAGCTTCTTCGCGGCGGCCGCGCGCGAAACGGCGGCAAGTCCCATCGCGACCGCGTACCCGTGCGGCGTCCTGTAGCCGTCGCAGCGCTCGACCGCATGCCCGACCGTATGGCCGAGGTTCAGGATCCTGCGTTTTCCGCGGTCACGTTCATCATTCTTCACATAAGTCTTTTTCAGTTCGATGCAGGCGGCGATCACGTCTTCGTACTGATCACGGATCTCCTTCTTTTGCAGCATGCCGAACAGTTCTTCACCCGCGATCACCGCCGTCTTCACGGCCTCTGCGCAGCCGTTCCGATACTCTTCCTCCGGCAGCGTCCGAAGGACGTCCGTATCGATCAGGACGCCCAGCGGCTGATAAAAGCAGCCGGCCTGGTTCTTGCCGCCGGGAAGATCGACCCCGGTCTTGCCGCCGACGCAGGCATCCACGCAGGAAAGCAGCGTCGTCGGGATCTGGAAAAAGCCGGCGCCCCGCCGGTACGTCGCCGCGGCGAAGCCCGCCAGGTCTCCCGTCACGCCGCCGCCGAGCGCGGCGACCGTATCGTCGCGCGTAAAGCCGGCTTCGCACAGGGCTTCGAGAAGCCTTCCGTAAGTTGTAAGCGTCTTCGAGCCTTCCCCGTGGGGAAAGACGAATTCATGAACGTCGAAGCCCGCCTCCCGAAGCGACGCGCGGACCGCGGCGCCGTACAGCGGGAAGACGTTGTCGTCGGAGACGATCATCGCCTTCGTGCCCTTGAAGATATGCCGGAACGTTTCCGCAGCGACAGAAGCCGCCCCGCTGCCGCCTCCCGCGGCAGCGCCGAACAGCCCGCTGCCGATCAGCACTTCATATTCTTTTCTGCCTGCCTTGACCGTGATCCTTCTCATGGTCTTTCTCCTCTTCCGCCCGCAGGCGCATCGGACCGTCTGTCCGAAAGCGGCGCGGAAATCCTCCGCGCCGCGTCCGCCCTGCCGGGCTTCCGTTTCATGTTCAGTGGTCCATGACCTCGACCTGCATGCCGTTCGGCATCAAGAACCAGTGTCCCTTCGCTGCGTCCGGATGACGGCTGCAGCCGGCCTCGACCGCCTTGTCGACGAAGGCCTTGACGTCCTCCGCATACAGGCAGACGTGGTCGAAGACCTCGATCGGAGACCGCTTCTCCACCGTCTCGTTCAGCTGGATGCCGCCCTTGAACCAGATCTGGCGCTTCGGCGCCTCGCCCTGCTCCCGGTCGATCTCCATGCCGTAGACATTCTCGAAGAAATCCTTGTACCAGTCATACGGCTCCACGTTGAACGCCACGTGCGTCACTCTCTTGTCCATGTTGTTCTCCTTCCTGTTCTTGCTTGGGACAGCCGCACGTCCGGCTGTGTTTTCCTGTTCCTTATCCGATCAGCCGTACTTCCGGCTGCGATTCGCGGATGTATCCGAAGATCTTGTCCCGGTGCTCCTTCGTCACGGCGATCACGAACCCCGCCACGTCTTTCGCAAAGAAGCAGACGGCCTCGTCGAACGCCCGCACGAATGCCACGTTCTCCCAGCCGATGCGGACGACCTGCTGGTCTTCCTTGTTCAGCTCGACGCCGCTCTCGTCCAGCGTGACGATGGACGTGCGCCGGTCGTCCCGCATCCTGTTCTTCAGCACGATCATCGCGTAGTAATAACGGATGCAGAAGATCAGCAGGATGACCATCATCGACGCCGCCACGATCATCAGTGCGTCAAAGCCCCAGAGGATGCCGAAGACGATGAGCAGCACCGCGAACACGGTGCAGAGGATCAGATAGATCAGCAGCTGTTTATAGATGTTCCGCAGTTTCCGTTCCGGGTCTTTCAACAGATCCCGGTACTGGTAAGTCGCGTTCATGGTCTCGGTGTAGAAGGCTTCGCTCCCTTTTTCCCGGATCTCGATCACCATATGCTTTCCCCCTTCAGGTTCATTCAGTCTCTTGTTCGGATTTTGCGACGTTGACGACGCTGAAGCCCTCGCCGAGGACTTCGTTGGATTCCAGGATGACCGTGAATGCCCGCGGGTCGACTTCCTTCACGGCCTCCTCGATCATGACCATTTCCTTCGTCGCGCAGGCGCAGAGCACGAGGTCGCGGTGCTCCTGCGTATAGCCGCCGGTCGCGGAGATCAGCGTCGTGCCGCGTGCGCAGACCTCGTCGATCTTCGCGGACACTTCCCTGCCGCAGCCGGTGATGATCAGCGCCAGTTTGCCGGCGTTGATGCCGTAGATGATGCGGTCTGCGATCATCGCGTACATGTAGTTGATCAGGAAGCCGTAGATGACACCGTCGAAATCCCTGAACAGGATGCCGCCGGCCAACACGATCACGGCGTCGATCGAGAAAATGATCGTCCCGAGCTTGACGTGCTGGTTCTTCGCCTTGACGTCCATGACGACGAAATCGGAGCCGCCCGTCGACGAATTGCGCGAGTAGATCAGCGCGTAGCCGATGCCGCCGATCACGCCGGTGCAGATCGCCGAGAGCAGGCGCCCGCCCTCGTAGA
>JAGDBR010000413.1 GCA_017958935.1 Lachnospiraceae bacterium
CTTCGTGTTGTTCGGATACTGATTCTCGACTTCGACAAGCTTCGAAACGACTTCTTCATTCGTCGTGAAGGTCTCGAAGATGTCCTTCAGCATATCGGTATTGTCGGAACCGGTCGCAGCCAGGAGCCATGTGCCGCCCCAGAAGTAAGCCTGCGGTCCTTTCACGATGCACCAGTCACCGACGCAGCCGTCTTTCTCATCCATCGCGTTGGTCATGCAGAAGTTGTAGTACCAGGCCGGTCCGAAGAAGCACATCGTCTTGCCGGTCTTGAACATCTCGTTCGTCTTCTCCTGATCCCAGACGCCTGCGGTCAGCGTGTAGCCGTTCTTGATGTAGTTATCGGTCTGATCGATCCATGCGGTGATCTGCTTGTCGAACTGCAGCTTGTTGTCCTTGTCGACCCACGGAGACGTGCAGTTGTTCGAGAACGCACGGAAGGTCTCGGCGAAGGAAGCGGTCATGTAGTAACCCTTGGCCTTGGCATCGGCAGCGACCTTGTCGAATTTCTCCCAGCTGTCGATCTTCGCCTGGACTTCTTCCGGAACATCCGTTCCGAGAACGTCCTTGGCAATGCTCTTGCGGTAGATCACGGCCGCCGGGCAGCACTGGAACGAAACGCCCTTGCAGACGCCCGCATCCGTGGAAGCCGCCTTGATCGTGTACTCATACATCGTGTCCGCGTTCTTGAAGCCGAAGCTCGTCACGTCCATCGTGTAGTCGGAATTGACGTACTTGCCGATGTAGTCCGCTTCCGCCAGGAACATGTCGATCTTGTCGTCATCCTTCGCGTTCGCCTGGTTCAGCAGGGCTTCGTCCAGCTTCTGCTGATAGACGCCGTTGTCGCTCGGGTTGATGATCCAGTTGACCGTCACGCCTTCCGGGACCTTGTAATACTTCTCAAAGAAACCCTTGAACTCTTCGTTCCAGGCGTAGATGTTGAACACCTTGCCCTGCGGCTTCTTTGCGGGTGCGTTGCAGGCAGCTGCGCTGACGAGCATCAGGGCTGCAAGAACGATCGCAACGATTTTTTTCATGATTTTCTCTCCTTTTTGTCGTGATGTGATCACTTTTTATTAACTTGTTTTTTTATGAAAACGCCTGAGCGCTTCATTCTTCCGTGATCCGGCGGACCGTGCTGCCTTCCAGCAGCTCGCCTTCCACCGTGATGCTCTGCGGGATCCAGATGTCGGGGCGCTCGATCTGTTCGACCAGAAGCCGCGCCGCTTCTTTTCCCATCTCTTCCGCTCCCTGCCGGTAGGTCGTCAGCCGCGGCCTCCGCTGCTGGGAAAGCGGGATGCCGTCGTAACCGACGACGCTGATGTCGTTCGGGACCGAAAGCCCGTGCCGCTCGAGTTCCGTCATGCCGCCCAGGAACGACAGGTCGTCCGGGTAGAAGATGACGGACGGACGTTCCGGAAGCTCCAGGATCGCCCTCGTCGCCAGGCCGCTCGAACGCGGGTCGTGGTACCGGGCTTCGCGGATGTACTCCGGGGCGACCGTGATCCCGAGGGATGCGCAGGTCTTTTTGAAGCTCGCGATACGCTTCTGCGTGACCGAGGTCATCTCGCCGTGGATGAAGGCAAGCTTCCGGTGGCCTCTTTCACATACGAAGTTCACCAGGGCTTCCATGCCGCGGACGTTGTCCGAGAGGATGCAGGTGCGGCTGTCGTAAGCATAGTCGAGGGTGACCGTCGGGATCTCGCTCATCACGAGCCGCGTGATCGCCGGATCCTGGAAGTCTGCCGAGGCGATGACCACGCCGTCGCAGCTTCTGTATTTCGTATGCTCGTAATAGTCCATCGACATCGCGCCGATGTCCTTGCTGATGAAGGTGATGTCGTAGCCGAGCCGCTCCGCTTCCGCCTTCACGCTCTCGAAGATCTGCGAGAAGTATTCATGGCTGATGCCGCCTCCGGTCGTATCCGAGAACAGCACGCCGATGTTGTAACTCCGGCCCATCTTCAGCGCCCTGGCCGCCGCGTTCGGCAGATAGCCGAGTCTGCGCGCGGTCTCGCGGATCCGTTCCGCCGTCTCCTTCGAAACGTCCGGCGCGCCGTTCAGCGCCTTGCTGACGGTAGCGCGCGAAACGCCGCAGGCTTTGGAAATATCTGTGATTGTGACCATTTCCTCACCCTCCCCCTTGGCGGCGCTCCCGGCAAAAACACCCGAAACGATGGACTTAATCGATTTCGTTAGCCTCATTATAACGGCCATGTCCATGCTCGTCAAGAGGTTTTTTCGGATTTTTTTTTGCTTTTTTTCACAGAAACGGGCCGGACGGGAAGCTTAATATAGGAAATTTGACTGTTTTTCAAAATAGTTCTTGCGTTTCCGGAATCCTTTGTCTATAATGTCCTTAATCGATTAAGTTGCGAAAACAGTCCGTTTTTCCCCGGTTTTGGCGCGAAAACGGCTTGAAGGAGTCTATTTTCCCATGAAATACGGTTATTTTGACGATTCCGCGAAGGAATATGTGATCACCCGCCCGGATACGCCGCTGCCCTGGATCAATTACCTCGGCAGCGACGGGTTCTTCTCGCTGATCAGCAATACCTGCGGCGGCTACAGTTTCTATAAAGATGCGAAGCTGCGGCGCATCACGCGGTTCCGCTACAACAACGTCCCGCATGACGACGGCGGCCGCTGCTTCTACATCTGCGACGGCGATACGGTCTGGAGCCCGGCGTTCCTGCCGGCGAAGACGCCTCTCGATCATTACCGCTGCCGCCACGGCCTCGGCTATTCCGTATTCGAGGGAGAAAAGGATCACGTTTCGGCGAAACTGACCGTGACCGTTCCGATGCACCGGAATCTCGAACTGCAGCAGCTGGTCCTGAAGAACGGTTCGGACGCGCCGAAGACCCTGCAGGTCTACGCCGCCGTCGAATGGTGCCTTTGGAACGCGGTGGACGATGCCGCGAACTTCCAGCGCAACTGGAACATCGGCGAAGTCGAGATCGAGGACAGCACGGTCTACCATAAAACCGAGTACCGCGAGCGCCGCGATCATTACGCGTTCTATTCCGTGAACGCGCCCGTCAGCGGCTTCGACACCGACCGCGACGCTTTTCTCGGGCGGTTCAACGGTTGGGACGCGCCGCAGGCCGTCGCGCAGCGCACGTCGTTCGGCAGCGTCGCCGCGGGCTGGGCGCCTGTCGCGGTGCTGAGGACCGACCTCGTCCTTCAGCCCGGCGAAGAAAGATCCCTGATCTACCGGCTCGGCTACGCAGAGAATCCCGAAGAGCGGAAATTCTCGGCGCCGGGCGTCATCAATAAGGAAAAGGCCCGCGAACTGCTTGCGGCGTTCGAGACGGACGCGCAGTTCGGCGAAGCGCTGGCAGCGCTCCGTTCCTACTGGGACGGCCTCCTCTCCCGCTTCCGGGTAAAGAGCAGCGAAGAAAAACTCGACCGCATGGTCAACATCTGGAACCAGTACCAGTGCATGGTCACGTTCAACATGAGCCGCAGCGCTTCTTATTATGAAAGCGGGACCGGCCGGGGCATGGGCTTCCGCGACAGCTGCCAGGATCTTCTGGGCTTCGTGCACCTGATCCCCGAACGCGCGCGGGAGCGCATCATCGACATCGCGTCGATCCAGTTCGAAGACGGCAGCA
>JAGDBR010000414.1 GCA_017958935.1 Lachnospiraceae bacterium
GCTCTCCCCGTCGATGTCGATGACGATGCGCTTCTTGACCTCCTCGCAGATGGCGGCCGCTTTTTCGGCGGCGCCGGCCTGCGCGATGACAAAGCCGATCCGATCGCCGCTGCTCGTCACGTCAGGGACCGTTTCTCCCACCTGATAAACAAAACTGATCTGGCGGACGCCGCGCAGACGCGAAGCCTCCTCCACCCCGTCGATCTTCTTCAGAACGCCGCGATGGCTTTCAAAATACCGGATCGCCGCGCCTTTTCTGTATCGGCGTATGATGTCCGGCTTCTGCCCCAGCGCGATGCGGATACAGCACGCCACCATGTCCACGCCGGTGGAAAGCGGGACCAGATGCGTCGTGATGCAGTCTCCGCCGAGCCTCGCGCCGAGTTCGACGATCTTCGGCCCCTCTTCCGTCACGATGATCTCCGTATGCGACGGACCGTCCTCGATGCCGACCGCGCGGTTCGCCGCGACGGCAGCCGTTACGATCCGTTCCCGCGTTTCCTTCGGAAGCCGGCTCGGCTGGGTATGGCCCATCTCAACGAAATGAGGCGCGCCCGTCGTGATCTTGTCGGTGATCTGAATGACCCTGACGTCTCCCCTTACCGCCAGCGTTTCCACGCTGACCTCGGGGCCGCGCATATATTCCTCGACGACGACGTATCCCGAACGGGAGAAGGAAAGCGCGCGTTCATAGGCAGCTTCGGCTTCCGTTCGATCCGCGGGATCACGGACGAGACCGATGCCGCGGCTTCCGGAACTGTCAGCCGGCTTCACGACGAAGGAAGACGTGAAGCGTGAGATCACTTCGCCGAATTCCCGTTTCCCTTTGACGGGGAAAAACGCCGGGATCGGAACGCCGTGTTCCTTCAGGGCCGCCCGCATGACCGCCTTATCGGTCGCTTTCAGGGCCGTTTCGTCGGAGATCCCGACGAGCCCCAGTTCTTTCGCGACCGCGGCCACGCTCCGCATCGGCATGTCGGTCGCGAGCGTCATGACGCCTTCGACACGGTTTCGTTTGGCCGCTTCGACGATCCCGGCAATATCGATCGTGCTGACGACTTCCTTCGTCACGCCGGGAAGAAATCCGGGCGCGTTCGGATCCATATCCGCAACGACCGGCGAAAGCCCCAGTTCCAGCGCCTTTTCAATGGCCGGCAACTGAAGGAGGCCGCCGCCGACGATCATCAGCTTACGTCCCATTCCGATACTCCGCTATCTTTTCCGCCACGTAACGAACGTCCTCTTCCGAATAACGCTGATCGCAGGGAACGCCTAACATGCGCGCCTCGGTATCCGCCGCGACTTCGCACGACGAACGCTGTTCCTCCGAAAGCGGCCTGATCAGCGTCGTAAAGATGCCGATCGCCGCGAGTCTTTTCTGAAGACCGTCGCGATCCTCCGTGAGGATCGGAACGTAGAGATCGCTCCGGCCCGGTTACGGGCATACGAGCGTTTGGCGCTGCTGTTAGAACGCACCCAGCCGGAAGCGCTGATCATGTCACTGAGCGAGCGGTTGCAAGCCGCCGGTGAGTCGATAGCGAGTATCAGCGTGGCGAAGATGCAACA
>JAGDBR010000415.1 GCA_017958935.1 Lachnospiraceae bacterium
AGTAATACTCGCGCTCCAGAAGCTCCGGCTTCTGATAGGTCAGGTTCGTCGTCAGGACCCGGTAGATCAGGCCCTGCTCATAAGCCTTGTCGAATTTCTCCACGCCGTTCGTGAAGAGGCCGAAGGTCGCAGCGACGAAGATGCGGCCGGCGCCCCGGCGCTTCAGCTCGGTCGAGACCTCGATCATCGAATCGCCGGAGGAGATCATGTCGTCAATGATCAGGACGTCCATGCCGTTCAGTTCGCGGCCGAGGTATTCGTGGGCGACGATCGGGTTGCGGCCGTTCACGATCTTCGTATAGTCGCGCCGCTTGTAGAACATGCCGACGTCTACGCCTAAGTAGTTGCCGAAGGTCACGGCACGCCCCATGCCGCCTTCGTCCGGGCTGATCACGACGAGGTGCTCGGGGTCGATCTTCAGGTCGGGCGTCTCGTTGACGATCCTCTTGATGAACTGGTAGACGCAGGAAATGTCTTCGAAGCCCTTGTCATGGATCGCGTTCTGCACGCGCGGATCGTGCGCGTCGAAAGTCAGGATGTTGTCGACACCCAGATTCGTCAGCTCCTGCAGCATGGCGGCACAGTCCAGGGAGTCGCGTGCCGTCCGGCGGTGCTGGCGGCCTTCATACAGGAAGGGCATGATGACGTTCACACGCTTCGCCTTGCCCTGGATCGCGCCGATGATGCGCTTCAGATCCTGATAATGGTCGTCCGGCGACATGTGATTGATGTTCCCGCAGAGCTTGTAGGTCAGCGAGTAGTTCAGGACGTCCGTCATGATGAAGATGTCGTCGCCGCGGACCGATTCGTTGATGCGGCCCTTTCCTTCGCCCGACCCGAAACGCGGGACGGAAGCGCTGATCAGGTAGCTGTCGCGCTGATAGCCCGCGAAATGAAGCGTATTCTCTTCCGAGACCGCCTCGCGCTCCGCACGCCACTCGGCGATGTAAGCGTCGACCTTTTTCGCCAGCGGCAGGATGTTTTCCATCGCAATGATCCCGAGGCGTCCCACGGGGATCGTCTGTGTCACAATGTCAGCCATATCGTCTCCTTTATTGATCGTGATGGGAACGGGCGCGTTTACGCGTTCTTTCCGTTCATTTTGCGCAGTTTGATCTTGATCCGCAGATCGTCCCCGGAGAGGGGCAGCAGCGTATAGGCGCTCAGCATGCGGGACGCGACCCGCTCGCCGTAGCGGTCCGCCAGGTCGTTCAGCGAAAGGTTCGTCGAGACGACCGTGGCCCTGCCGGCCTGCAGCCGGTCATTGATCAGGGAGAAGAACCGCCCGAGCGTGTAGCTGTTCGGGGATTCGGTGCCCAGATCGTCAATGATCAGCAGATCCGCTTCCCGGACGGCGTCGTTCTGCTGGCCGGTCTCCTCGTCGTCCTGCCAGGACCGCGTCTTCGAGAACAGCTCGAAAAGCTGTACGGCCGAGAAATAGATGACCGAATGGCAGGTATCGAGCAGTTCTTTTGCGATGCAGCCGGACAGGAAGGTCTTCCCGAGGCCCGGCTTGCCGTAGAACAGGAGGCTGCCGTGCTTCTCGTCAAAATGCGCGATATAGTCGCGGCAGATGCCGATGACGCGCTGCATCTCTTCGAGCTGCGAGGGCCTTCCGTCGCGCGGTTCGCTGTCGTACAGGCTGAGGTCGAGCCTGCCGAAGTTCTCGGTCCTGAGAACGTTTGACAGGTTGCTCCGGCTGTAGAGCAGGGCGATCTCCGCACGGACGAAGCAATGGCACTTCCGGTTCCCGATGTAGCCCGTGTCGCGGCAGTCGCTGCATTGGTACGTCATTTCCAGCGCCTGCGGGTCGATGCCGTGCAGGGCATAGAAGCGGCGCCGTTCTTCGAGCAGTTCCCGGGACGCTTCCTTGAGCTGCCGGAGCTTCTCTTCGTCGTTCAGGATCCGCGCCTTCGCGCGTTCGGCCGCGTTGTCGGCCAGCGCGTTCCGGAAGTCCTGCAGTTCGGGATACTGCCGGAACAGTTCTTCCTTCCGCGCGTTCAGCGCCTCCAGGTCCTCGAAGCGCCGGCGGGAATAGATCCGCATGAGCGCGTCATGCTGTACGTTCGTCAATGCCATGGAGAACCTCCGTCATGCGTTCCGGAAACCGGAGAACAGCTTGTCGTAGTCGGTGCCGCGGGTCTCGATGCCCTTGAAGCTCTGGGCCGGGGTACGGGTCTTTTCGGACTTTTTCTTATCCTCGTGGAGCACGTCCAGCTCGGCCACGTCCTGCAGGGAATGCACGCCCGCGTCCTTCCAGCGGTTCAGGATGCCGTTCACGTACTTGAAATCGGCCATGTGCAGGTTCTGCATCGTGCGGCTGCAGGCCTCGAGGATGACCGGCAGGTCGAAGGTCTTCGCCCAGCCCAGGATCGTCGCCTCCTCGGACGCGACCGGGTCGCGCCGGATGCCGAGGGCCTTCAGGACCTTATACACGGTCTCGTTGCGGAACGCCGAGGCGGCCTTGATCTCGTCGAGCGTCTGATAGCCTTCCGCGTTCCAGCGCTTCGCGACCGCTTCCATGTAGCGGAAAGACGTGTGGCCGTTGTCGATGCAGTTCTCGACCAGGTATTCGGTGATGTCGGACTTCCGGCCGAGCAGCACGTAGCAGGACGCCAGCGCGTTCTGCTGGCTGGACGAAAGCGACTTTTTCGTGTAGAATTCCGCCAGGGACAGGATCTCGGTGAAGCCTTCGTCCGACAGCAGCGCCTGCAGGTCGATGGCGGGCGCTTCGGCGCTCTTTTCGGGTGCGGACATCGGCTGCTGTGCCTCTTCGCGGACGGCCTTCGGCGCCGCGGCCTGCACGGGCGCGGCCTGTGACGGAACGGGCAGCAGGGTGATGCCGGCGATCTCGCCGTCCTTCTCCTCCAGCGACAGCAGGCCGCAGTCCGCCCAGTAACGCAGCGCCTGGATGACGCGGTTCTGCGTCACGTCGAACAGATCGGTCATGTCCTGGACGGAAAGCAGGATGGACGGGTCCGAAGAAGCGCGCAGAAGGTACAGATAGACCTTGAGCGCTTCCGCGGAGGCTTCGGGCATGTAAAGGTCGATGAAATCGACCGGGAGATGAATGTATGTGAGGTCATTCTCAGAATGAAGGATCAGCTTTTTCATGGTCGTAAAACTCCGGTGTCACACAAATATCAGAGACCGAAAAAGTGACGGAAAAAGGGCAGGATCCCCCTCTGTTTTCCGGACTTTTTCATGAAAAGAATTGTACCACAAAACCCGCAGAATAAAAGACCGGCAAAACGCGGCATCCGTTGAAAAAGGAATGTGGAAAAGGTGCACGGATCCGCATGAAAACGCCGGAATCCCATGACAGACAACGGATCAGAGCCGGTGACCGGGAAGTGGATAAAAAAGCGGAAAGATGTGGAAACTGTGCATAACCCCGCCTGAACACGGTACAAAAAGCGCGTCGGACCGCATTGCTGCTTGAAAAGTGTTTTGAAATCAATTTTGTGGATAAAAAAATGCCAAGCCGTGCTATAATGAGTGCATTGTACGGCGCGGCGGCGGGCCGGCTGCCCGGTCGCCCCGGCGGAGGACTGAAGATGGATGTAAAAGATTTCGATTACGCGCTTCCACAGGAGCTGATCGCGCAGGATCCGATCGCGAACCGGTCCGATTCGCGGCTGATGCTGCTCGACAAAAACACCGGCAGGATCCGCCACCGGATCTTTCACGACATCATCGACGAACTGGATCCGGGCGACTGCCTGGTCATCAATAACACGAAGGTCATCCCGGCGCGGCTCTACGGCACGCGCAAGGGGACGGGCGCCCGCATCGAGGTGCTTCTGCTGACCCGGAAGGAGAACGACGTCTGGGAAGCGCTGGTGCGTCCCGGAAAGAAATGCCGGACCGGGACGGAACTGGAATTCGGGGACGGCCTGCTGACAGGGACCGTCGAGGGGATCGCCGATGAAGGGAACCGGCTCATCCGGTTCGCTTACGACGGCATCTTCGAAGAGATCCTGGACAGGCTCGGCCAGATGCCCCTTCCGCCGTACATCACGCACGAACTGAAGGACAGGGACCGTTACCAGACGGTCTACGCGAAGTATGACGGCAGCGCCGCGGCGCCGACCGCGGGCCTGCATTTCACGGAAGAACTGCTGGACCGGATCCGCGCCAAGGGCGTGGACATTGCCGAGGTAACGCTGCACGTGGGCCTCGGGACCTTCCGTCCCGTCAAGGAGCAGACGGTCGAGGATCATCACATGCACTCCGAGTTCTATGTGATCGGGCAGGACGCCTGCGACAGGATCAACCGCGCGAAAGCCGACGGGCACCGCGTGATCTGCGTCGGCACGACCTCCTGCCGGACCGTCGAGTCGGCGGCGCGGGAGGACGGGTACCTCGAACCGAAGAGCGGATGGACGCAGATCTTCATTTATCCGGGCTACCGCTTCAAGGTGCTGGACGGCCTGATCACGAATTTCCATCTGCCGCAGTCGACGCTGATCATGCTGGTCTCCGCCCTCGCGGGACGGGAGCACGTGCTCGCGGCCTATGAGGAAGCGGTGCGGGAGCGTTACCGGTTCTTTTCGTTCGGAGACGCCATGTTCATCACAGACCGTTTTTCGGAAGAAAACGGCGGATAAGACATAAAAAGTATTATCAAAGGAGTTACACTTATGTTTGCAGGTATCGTGGCAGCCATTACGTGGGCGCTTGAAACGGTCGTCATCGGCATCGCGCTGGCGAAGAGCCCGCTCGTGAACAGCGTCGGCGAGGCGATCTTCCTCGCCCCGTTCGTCAGCACTTTCATCCATGACGCGTTCTCCGCGCTGTTCGCGTGGATCTACAACGGCGCGCGCGGGAAGCTCGGCAGCGTGTTCAAGGCGCTGTTCAAGACGAAGAGCGGCAAATGGGTCGTCATTGCCGCGGTCATCGGCGGTCCGGTCGGCATGACCGGCTACGTCATGGCCGTGACGTACATGGGCGCGTCGATCGCGGCGATCGCGAGTGCGGTCTTCCCGGCGATCGGCAGCGTGCTGGCTTACATCTTCCTGAAGGAAAAGATGAAGTGGTATC
>JAGDBR010000416.1 GCA_017958935.1 Lachnospiraceae bacterium
ATGCCGCCGCGAGCGCGACGTCGCTTGTCCGGTCATTGCCGATCATCAGGCAGGACGCCGGGTCGAGCCCGGTCCCCCGGAGAAGCTGCTGCATGATCTTCGGCGACGGCTTCTTCACGCCGGCATCCGAAGACAGCACGATGCGGCCGAATGCCGCGTCCAGCCGCAGGAACTTCAGCTCCGGCTCCGTAAAGCAGGCCTGCGCGTTGCTGAGCAGAAAGCGCTTCGCGCCGCCGGCCTTCAATGCTTCCAGCACCGGCAGCACCCACGGGTACAGTTTCAGTTTCCGGAGCGACGTCAGCCGGAAAAAGACCGCCGTGTCCCGGATGAGCTGCGGATCTGCCGCAACGCCCTTTTCGGCAAACAGTGCTTCGAAGACCTGCCGGAGCTCGATCTCGTACAGGGGATCCTCACAGGCGTTCTGCAGATCGCTGCAAAGCCTCAGATAAGCGTTCCGTATTTCCTCCGGTGTATAGGACGCCCCGTGCTCGCCGTACCAGCGCGCCGTCTGCCGCCATAGTTTCGGCCCGCGCTCGTCGGTCCGGATGTCCGCCAGCGTCCCGTACAGGTCAAAAATGTACGCCTGATACTTCACGTCTGCGCTCCCGCCTCCGGCACGCTGCGCACTGCCTCCGGCTTTTCCGGCAGCGTCTTGAAGCACTCCTGCACTGCCTTTTCCAGCAGCGCCTTCGCACGCTCCAGCACCGGCAGTTCCCGCGCGGCAATGAGCCGCCCGAGCCGGCTGTCACGGCGCTTTTCATACTCCGCCGCCGCTTCCTCATACGTCAGCCGCAGTGTCGTCAGATGATACCGGTCGATCTCGTCCTCGGTCAGGTGCTTCTCTCCGAAGCGCACCGCCCTGCACAAGTAGTAATGGTTCAAATTGTGCCGGTGGATCAGGTTGTACCGGTCGCTGACCGTCCCGATCCGGCACAGAAGCTCCACCTCGGCGCCCAGCTCTTCACGCAGTTCGCGCCTGATCGCTTCATCCGGCGTTTCACCCGGTTCGACGCCGCCGCCCGAGGTCTCGATCAGCGTCGCCCTGCCGAAATCGTCGTCCCGCTCCGCGCGCATGAAATAGTAATACCCGCAGTCGTCCACGACGATCGCGCGCACGATCACGCGGTCGTGATCCGTGTAGGTGAACGGCCATTCATTGTCCTGCAGGTCCAGTTCCAGTTCGTCTGTTTCCAACTCCCGATCTTCGCGCGGCAGATGCCCGCGCGTCTCTCCTTCCCGGTCCTCCAGCATATGCTCAGTCAAACAATGAGTCATAATAGGTAAACAGCGCTGTCAGCATCGGCTTCATTCCTTCGATCTCGCCGGGCTTTCGCGTATCGACGTTGATGCGGTTCCCGCTCGCGTATTCCACGTGAAGCGTCACGCCGAGATCTTCGGCATCCGCCTCATGCCCTGGCCCGAAGCCGAAATAGCCGCGCTCGTGGTTGCCGTAATTGTTCGCGTCGTGGTCATACCGGCTGAAGTCGTACCTGCGCGCCAGTTCGTATTCGTCCAGGATCGCCGAGACCCGCTCGCCGAAGTCCGCCGGGAACGGCACATACTTTCCCGACAGGTTCTTCCGCTTTTCGACGTCGTACACGATCCTTCTGAACAGATAGGTCTCGCCGCCGACGGCCTTCTCCTCGCTGACGTTCATGGCGCCGTAGCGCAGCAGCAGGCCGTTCTCGTTGAATTCC
>JAGDBR010000036.1 GCA_017958935.1 Lachnospiraceae bacterium
CATCAAAAACGTGGTCCTGGATCTGTCCTGCAACACCGGCGGCGCGGTGGACTCCGCGATCTACACCCTTGCGGCCTTCCTCGGAACGGCTCCGATCAGTGTCGAGGATCCGCATGTGACGCTGCTCGGACAGAGAAGCGCCGGCGGCGCATGTTCCGTCACGCATATCAGCACGGCGGCCGGCTCCATCCTGCGGCTTTCGAGCAGCAACAAGATGTCCTACTTGCGAAACGGCTCGTTCTACGATATCGATCAGGGTGTGGAACCGGATTTCTTTATCAGCAAGCTCTCGAATTACTATGACAGGCAGAGCCTTGCAGCCTATCTCAATGAATTGAAGTAAGGCCAAGATCTGTACAGAACGATGCGCAAAAACAGGCGCCCCGGACATGTGGTCCGGGGCGCTTCGTTTCGCGGCCGTTTATTCAGCGGATGAAATGCGTCGATTGGCGCGGTTCGGTTTCCGGCAGCCCGTACTTTTCCTTCCCGAGCGCGATGGACTTCATCAGGAAAGTCATGTTGCGGGCCAGGGTGCGCATGGTCTGCAGGCCTTCGAGGTCCTGCGCGGCTTCTCCCGGCAGCCTGCCGTAGACGCTGTTCCAGTACTGGCTGGACGCGACCGGCATGCCGCTGATCGTGAAGTATTTGTTCAGTTCGTCGAAGGTCGCGGAACAGCCGCCGCGGCGGGCGATCACGACGCTCGCGCCGACCTTCATGGTCTTGTCGAAACCGGTGCTGTAGAACAGGCGGTCGAGGCAGGCGATCAAGGTCGCGTTGGCGGAAGCGTAGTAGACCGGAGACGCGACGACGAGCCCGTCCGCTTCTTCGAATTTCGGCGCCAGCTCGTTCACGACGTCGTCGAACACGCACTTGCCGGTCCTTGAGCAGGTCCCGCAGGCAATGCAGCCGCGGACGTCCCGGCCGCCGATCTGAACGACCTCGGTCTCGATGCCGTTCTCACGGAACACGCCCGTCATTTCATTCAGCGCGGCAGCGGTGTTGCCGTTCGGTCTCGGACTTCCGTTGATGATCAATACCTTCATGATTTCTCCTTTTTCCTGTAGTTTCCCTCGATGTTACGGAGTAAAAAAAGCATACTGCCGGCGAAGGGCCGTGTCAATACGATATTTCCCCGAATGTCCCTTGCGTTTTTTCCGCACAGATACTATGATTCAGACAGCTGAACATCCGGCGCAATGCCGGAATAAGGAGAAGCACATGATCATTGTGAAGCGGATCCGGATCCCGGAACTTCCGACGGCCCGCGGCCGCCGGCTCTACGTGTACCTGCCGAAGGGGTATGAGGCGTCGGATGAGCGGTATCCGGTGCTCTATATGTTCGACGGCCACAACGTGTTCTACGACAGCCACGCGACCTACGGCAAAAGCTGGGGGATGAAGGAATACCTGGAGAAGAGCCGCCGGAAGCTGATCCTCGTCGGGATCGAATGCAACCCGGAGGACGGAAACCGGATGTGCGAATACTCGCCCTGGGGCCTTCAGCTGGGGAAGAAGTACTTTTTCGAAGGGCGCGGGCAGATCACGATGGACTGGATCACCCGGGTCCTGAAGCCGGAGATCGACGCGGAATACCGGACGCTTCCGGACCGGGCGCACACGCTGATCGCGGGAAGTTCGATGGGCGGGCTGATGGCGGTTTACGCGGCGGTCGCTTATAACGGCGTGTTCTCCGGCGCGGCGGCGCTTTCGCCCTGCCTCTATTTCCATCCGCAGAAGATCGCGGACCTGATCAAAAAGACGCCGCTCGCGTCTCCGACCCGGGTCTATATGGATTTCGGCAGCGCGGAGACGGAAGAGAAGGCGGAGCCCTGGGCGCAGATGTTCAGGACTGCGGCGCGCCTGTCGAAGGCGGGTGCGCACGTGGCGGCAAGGGTGGTGCCGGGCGCATTGCATAACGAGGCTTACTGGGAGAAACGGATCCCGGTGTTCATGGACTATCTGCTGGACCGGTAAGGTCCGGTCACGATCACATCAGCAACAGGAAAAGGGCGCTCCCCGGATATCCGGGAAGCGCCCTTTTTGTATGCGCAGCTGACCGTTCTGACGGTCAGCTGCCTGGATCGATGCTGTTGCCGTCAACGGACGTCCGGTCGCCTTGTGCTGCCGCCCCAGACCGGGGTGGAGAGGATCGACACGTCGCGGAAGAGATGCTCGGGATGGTGGATCCTGTCGATCAGCATGTTGCCGGCAGTCCGGCCGATGTCTTCGGAGCAGATCCGGGCGGTGGTCAGCGTCGGCTCCACGAGGAACGCTTCCGGAGAACCGTCGAAGCCGGTCACCATCACGTCCTGCGGGATCTTCAGCCCCAGTTTTTTCAGAGCGGCCATCAGGTGGACGGCCAGATAGTCGTTGGCGCAGACGAAGGCATCCGGGATGGAAGGCAGGCGCGAAACCTGCTCCGCCAGCCAGTCGGGATCTCCGTAATTTTCGCAGTCCTTTTCCAGGATGGAAAACGCGTCTCCCGAAGGAAGGCCGTGGTCGATCAGCGTGTCCCGGTAGGCGAGCCACCGCTCATGGAAGCTGTTGCAGTGCGTCTTGTCGCCCACGAAGCCGATCCGCTGCGCACCCTTTTCGATCAGGTGCTCGGTCAGCGCCATGCTCGACGAATAGTTCTCCATGGAGATGTAATCGCAGATCAGCAGAGGCCTGCGGGAGCCGGCAAAGCCGTCCACGAAGACGCAGGGCAGCCCGAGGGAGGCGACCATTTCAAGATAGGTCCGGTCGAAAAGCTCGATGCAGAGGATGCCGGCCGTCTCGTCCAGTTTCAGGAAGGGCGGCAGCGTCACCGAGGCGATCTCCTCGTCCGAGATCTCGAACATCTTGATCGTGTAGCCGGAACGGCAGATGTAATCCGTAAAGCTTGTAATGAAATAGGTGCCGAAATTGTGCGTCAGAAGCTTGTGCTGGGTCAGGAGCGCGATGTTCTTCACGCCGTCGTCCGCGACCGGGACCACTTCTTCCGGGATCTGCCCGTAACCGAGTTCCCGGGCCTTGGACAGGACCATGACCCGCGTGGACTCCGGAACGGAGCCCCTGTTGTTGAAGATCTTGGATACGGTGTTCCGGGACAGGCCGCAGGCGTCGGCGATGTCCTGCATGGTAACTTTTTTAACAGCCACGATGTCACATCCCTTCCGGTTGATTATTGTAGAAATATTATAACACATAAAAAAATATAATACAAGATGTACAAAATGTAAAGTTTACATTTTGTAATTTACAGGTGCATTTCCGCCGGATCCGCCGCTATATGTCCAAATAAGCCCCGCAGCGCCTTCAATTAATGAAATTGTTTGTTGACACAGTGAAAATCAGGACGTAAAATTATGTCAAGTAAGAGTTTACATTATGGGTCATTGTGTGGACATAGTGTAAACACAATTCCATCGTCATTGACACGAAAAAGGAGGAAGCTGTAAGCATGTCAGAAGTCATCTTAAAGGGACTGAAAAAGGTTTACGACAACAAAGTGACCGCAGTCCACGACGTTAACCTGAATATTGCGGACAAGGAATTCATTGTACTGGTCGGACCTTCCGGCTGCGGAAAGTCCACGACGCTTCGTATGGTCGCGGGCCTTGAGGAGATATCGGACGGCGAACTGTATATCGACGGCAGACTCGTGAACGAAGTGGCACCGAAAGACCGTGATATCGCCATGGTCTTCCAGAACTATGCACTGTATCCGCACATGACAGTGTACGACAACCTGGCGTATGCGCTGAAACTGCGCAAGACGTCGAAGGACGCCATCGACAAGAAGGTCCGGGAAGTCGCCGCGATCCTGGACATCACCCAGTATCTCGAGCGCAAGCCCAAGGCCCTGTCCGGCGGCCAGCGCCAGCGTGTGGCCATCGGCCGCGCCATGGTGCGTGACCCGAAGGTCTTCCTGATGGACGAGCCGCTGTCCAACCTGGACGCGAAGCTGCGCAACCAGATGCGCGCGGAGATCATCAAGCTCCGTTCCCGCATCAACACCACGTTCATGTACGTCACGCACGACCAGACCGAAGCGATGACGCTGGGCGACCGTATCGTCATCATGAAAGACGGCTACGTGAACCAGATCGGCACGCCGCAGGAAGTCTTCAACAAACCGATCAACCTGTTCGTCGCAGGCTTCATCGGAATGCCCGTCATGAACTTCTTCGACAACTGCAAGCTGCTGCTGGAAGACGGCAAGTATTTCGCGGAGATCCGCGGCGTCCGTTTCGAGCTCAGCCCGTTCCAGCAGAAAGCGCTGCGCCATAACAACGTGCAGCCCTGCGACATCGTTGCCGGCATCCGTCCGCAGCATGTCACGGTCGGAGAGGGCCAGCTGACCGCGAAGATCGAAGTCAGCGAGATGATGGGCAGCGAGTACAACATCCACGCCCGCTGCGAGCAGGACGAAGTCGTCATGCTGATCCCGACGGTCGATCTGACGGCGGACGTCTCCATGGGCAAGACGATCAACTTCACCACGAGACCCGATCTGATCCAGCTCTTCGACAAACAGAGCGGCCACAACCTGATTTGGTATGACGAGGAATCGGCATCCAAAGACGCGCCTGTCTGCAGAACTTATGATTTTTAATATCAGGAGGCAACCATGGAAGAATTGAAAAAAGCTTCAAAGGTTCCAGCTGCCGGTAAGAACAGAGGCGAAGGCGGCCGGTCCGAGAGCCCTAAGTTCAAGGCCTTAAAAGAGAACGCTCCGTTTCTCGTCATGATCTTCCCGGCGGTCCTGGTCGTGTTCCTGTTCAATTATCTGCCGATCTACGGCGTATTGATCGCGTTCCAGGATTTCATGCCCGGCGACAAGATCCTCTCAGACAGTACGATCTGGGTAGGATTCGACAACTTCAAGAGGTTCTTCTCCGATCCGCAGTTCTGGCCGCTGCTGAAGAACACCTTCCTGATCTGCATCTACGGTTTCATCATCGGATTCCCGCTTCCGATCCTCGTCTCCCTGATGCTGAATGCCCTGAAGGGCAGAAAGACGGCCAAGTTCCTGCAGACGATCTTCACGGCGCCGCACTTCATTTCGCTCGTCGTTTTGGTCGGTATGCTGACCCTGTTCTTCGGCCGCTACGGCCTCGTGAACAACATCGTGGCCCACACCGGCGGTGAGCGCTACTCCTACTTCCTGGAGACCTCGGCCTTCCGCCCGCTGTACATCCTGTCCAGCAACTGGCAGGACTTCGGCTGGAGCGCGGTCATCTACATTGCGGCGCTCTCCAACGTCGACCCGCAGCAGCATGAGGCGGCGATCCTCGACGGCGCGACCCGGTTCCGCCGCGTGCTTGACGTCGACCTGCCCGCGATCATGCCCATGATCAGCGTCATGCTCATCATGTCCATCGGCGGCCTGATGGGCGTCGGTTACGAGAAAGCCCTGCTGATGCAGACGGACGGCAACCTGGCGGTCAGTGAACTGATCTCGACCTACGTGTACAAACGCGGTCTGACAGGCGTCCCGGACCAGGCTTACGCTACGGCTATCGGCCTGTTCAACTCCATCATCAACGTCATCCTGCTTGTCATCGCCAATACGACAAGTAAGAAGTTCTCCGAGAACTCACTTTGGTAAGGAGGCAGACAGATGAAAAAGAAAAACGCACTGAGGGACACGCTCGGAGATAAGATATTCTTTGCCATCAACGGATTCTTTCTCCTGCTGCTTGCCCTCATCATTCTCTATCCGCTGTACTTCATCATCATCGCGGCCATTTCCGATCCGGATGCCGTTCTCGGCGGCGAAGTCGTTCTCTATCCCGTCAGGGTCACGTTCGAGGGCTTCGAGAAGATCATGCAGCGCACGGACGTGTGGAGAGGCTATCTGAACACGATCATCTACACCTTCCTGACGGTCGTCCTGGCGCTGATCGTCACGATCCCCGCGGGCTGGGCGCTGAGCCGCAAGACCCTTCCGGGCAAGAAGCTGTTCATGATCTACTTCATCATCCCGATGTTCTTCGGCGGCGGCCTGATCCCGTTCTACAACGTCATGAGCAGCCTGAAGCTGATCAACACGATGTGGGCGGTCATCCTCCCGGCGATCCTGTCGGTATGGAACCTCTTCATGACGAAGACCTTCTTCGAGTCCAGCATCCCGACCGGCCTGATCGAAGCCGCCAACATCGACGGCGCAGGCAAGTTCCGCGTGTTCCTCGACATGGTCATCCCGCTGTCCAAGGCGGTCATCGCCGTCATGGCCCTCTACTATGCGGTCGGCCAGTGGAACAGCTACTTCAACGCCATGATCTTCCTGCAGGATGAGACGAAGTATCCGCTGCAGCTCGTGCTGAAGGAGATCCTGATCGCCTCGGAGAGCACCGTGGGCGGCAGCGGCGAGACGATCCTCCAGCAGTACCGTCTTGCGAACCAGCTCAAGTATGTTTCCGTCATCGTTTCCAGTCTTCCTGTCCTGTGCCTGTACCCGTTCGTACAGAAGTATTTCGCGCAGGGCGTGATGATCGGATCGCTGAAAGAATAACCACAAAGCATTACAAGGAGGAAAAATCCATTATGAAGAAATGGATCACATGGATCGTGCTGGCTGCCATGGCGCTGAGCCTTACGGCCTGCGGCGGCGGCAGCAATACGACCAAGAAAGAGGCGGCCGGCGTCGAGAAGCTCATCAGCGATTACGGCTTCCAGTGGAAGGATCCGAACGCGGTCATCCTGAACGAGAAGGGCGCGCAGGACATCTCTTTCACGGTCTACTCGTCCAAGAACGCTTCTGCGAAAGACTACAACGACATGAAGATCATGCAGGACCTGTATGAGAGCACGAACGTCTACGTGACGTGGGAGAACGTGTCCGAGTCGGTCTATTCCCAGCAGAAGAACCTGATCTTCGGCAATACGGACAACCGTCCCGACGCCATTTACCACGCGGGCATGAGCGCAGGCGAGATCATCAAGTACGCTAAGAGACACGTGCTCCTGCCGATCAGCGACTATCTGGAGTACATGCCGAACTTCTCGAAGATCCTTGAAGAGCGCCCGGACATCAAGGCGCAGCTCATCAACGTGGAAGACGGCAAGATCTATTCCCTTCCGCGTATCGAGGAAATGGGCCTGCTGCAGAACCCGAACATCCTGTTCCTGAACAAGGCATGGACCGCTGAAGCCATCAAGGCCGGCGCGGTGAAGGGCCTGTCGGAAGCCGACCTGAAGGACGGCCTGGCACTGACCTCCGATCAGATGACGGCGCTGCTGACCTACTTCCGCGACACCGACATGAACGGCAACGGAAACACCGGCGACGAGCGGCCGCTGAGCTTCGTTTACAACAACTGGCAGGGCAACCAGTGCGACCTGTACGGTATGTTCGGCCTCAACGACAACCTGGAGCACCGCGTGGTCGTGGACGGAAAGGTGACCTACACCGTTCAGGACGACCGCTTCAAGGATGCCACGAACTTCATCGCGAAATGGGTCGCCGACGGCCTGATCGACAAGGTCTCCTTCGAGCAGTCCCAGGACAACTTCCTGGCGAACGGCAAGGGCCTTGAGACCTACGGCGCCTTCTACTGGTGGGAGAGCGAGACCGTCGTCTCCAATCCCGAGAACTACATCACCTGCGCTCCGATCATCGGACCGAACGGCGGACAGACGGTCTGCATCTCGAACAACCCCGAAGTCGGCACCGGCGAAGTCGTCATCTTCGCGGACTGCCCGAACTTTGAGGTCCTGCTGGCGTACTTCGACCGCTACTATGACCCGATCATTTCCGCGCAGATCAACTACGGCCCGATCGGCATCGTCTACGAGGAAGAGCGCGACGCGAAGGGCATGCTGGTCCAGAAGGCCCTTCCGGAAGGCATCACCTCCGACGAACTGCGTCTGCAGAACGCACCGCTCGGCATCATCTACCTTTCCGACTACGCATGGAACAACGTGGTCAACATGGAGCCGCGTGCCCAGCTGCGTCTGGAGCGCCTGACGGCGTATGTGACCCCGTACATGCCGAAGAACACGATCCCGTGCCCGAACCTTCAGTTCACGCTGGAGGAGCTGAACACCCTGGCGAACTATGAGACGAACTTCAACGATTACGTCCGCACGAACCTGATCCGCTGGCTGCTCGGCGGCGGCGTGTCCGATTCCGACTGGAGCGCTTTCCAGAAGGAACTGTCCGGCAAGGTGAACATCGATGGACTGCGTTCGGTCTATCAGGCTGCGTACGACAGATATGCGGCGAAATAACGGAGGAGAACAATGAAGAAGTTATTGGTTTTTATCCTTGCCCTGGCCATGACGCTGTCTCTTGCGGCGTGCGGCGGCAAGACGCCGTCGGCGGAGAACACCGCTCCGACGATCACCGGCGCGAAGGACCTGACCGTCGAAGCCGGCTCGTCCGTTGACGTTCTGGCAGGCATCACCGCTTCCGACAAGGAAGACGGCGACGTGACGTCCCTGATCAAGGTGGAAGCGAGCCCCGCGCTGACTTTCACGAACGGCAAGGCGACCCCGGAAAACGCAGGCACCTATGAGCTGGTCTATTCCGTCACCGACAAGGGCGGCAAGACGGGCGAAGCGTACGCGACGCTGACCGTGACCCGCCAGACCGGCGAGGCCGTCCTGTACAAGGAATTCGATTTCACGAAGGCGCCCGCCGCGAACGATCACGGCTGGGAAGCCCGCATCGGTGAGAGCGCGAAGGCGACCGGCGAACTGAAGCAGGGCGCTTACGTCTTCGAGATCGCGAACCCCGGCGACGGCGACGGCGCCGTCCAGCTGGCCCTTCCGGGCTTCACGCTGACGAAGGCGGATTACAAGGTCAAGGTCTGGGCGAAGTCCACGGCCGACACCTACTGCCACTTCCTCGTCCGCGACGAGCTGGCCGAGGGCTGGTCCACCTATGCCGGCGCGTTCAACGTCGTCATCGGCAGGGAGATCGCCCCGATCGAAGTCAACTTCACGAGCGAAGGCGAAGGCAGCGCGGAGCTGCTGCTGAACCTCGGCAAGATCACCCCGAACCCGGACAACCCCGCGGACACCACGCCTGAGAACTTCACGGTCACGATCGACAAGGTCGAACTGTATGAGATCACCGGCGAAGAGCACGAGGTCGAAGTCCTCAATTCCGACCTGACGGCCGCCGACGCGGTGACGGTCGAAGCCGGCGACGGCGCGAACGCGTCCTTCGAGAACGGCACGGTCGTGATCGCCAACTATCCGACCGAAGGCGGCGTCTGGAGCATCAAGGCGAACCTCGGCCTCGGAAACGAAACGATCGCAAACGGCACGAAGTATTTCTACCGCTTTACCGTCAATGCCGAGAACGGCGTGAGCGGCGAAGCGCTCGTGGAGAGCCTGGCGCAGTATCATGAGGCCCGCGTGAACTTCAACGGCCTGAACGCGGCCCCGGGCGAAGACACGGTCATCACCGCGGTCTTCACGGCTGACAGAGACATCACCGATCCGGTGATCCGTCTCCAGATCGGCAACGCCCCCGAAGGCGCAGCCTCGAACAAGATCACCGTCTCCAACCTGGTGTTCGGCACCGTGGAAGGCGACAAGGAAACGAAGAAGACCATCCATTCCTTCGGCGCGAGCATCGCGGCGAACACCGATCCGAACTTCGTCTTCACGACCTACAACGGCACCGATGAAGACAATGAGCGCGGCGTCGGCACCATCTGGGCCGAGAACGGCAGTTTCTTCTACCGCATCGACCAGGGCGGCACGACCGACTGGCACAACAAGCTCATCTGCGGCTTCCGCGAGAATCCGCTGACGCTGGAAGCGGACAGCTACTACACGGTCGAGATCAAGGTCAAGGCCGACAAGCCCGTTTCCTGCGGCGTGTTCCTCAACCCGATCGGCAACTGGGATCCCAGGATCACCGAGGGCATGGACATCACCGCTGAAGAGAAGACGTTCACCTTCACGACGACGGATACCTTCGTCACGGATATGGACTTCGAACTGCTGTTCCAGTTCGGCTCCAACGAGACGGCGGCGCTGGGTGAAGTGACGGTCGAGTTCATCAGCATCAAGATCTATCAGATGAAGGTCATGTAACAGACCTGATCAACGGTCCGCAGGGAGGATGCTGAACCCATCCTCCCTGTGGCCTTTTATACCCCTTACCTACAGGAGGTAACCCCATGAAAAAAAGATGTGCCGCGTACTTTCTTGCGCTGCTCACGGCCGTGTCCCTCGTGACAGCCTGCAGCCCCTCTGACAATAAGAGCACTTCTTCGGGGATCACGTTCGCGGATCCCGATTATGACAAGGATTTTTCGAAACTCCGTACCCCCGGCAGCCAGGAGGAAGCGTACGACTATTCGCTGTTCTTCCTGCCTGACATTGTCGGCGTGAGCCAGCCCTTCGTGGGCGACCCGATGCCGTATTACGAGGACGGCGTATACTATATCTATTACCTGAAAGAAGGCGGAGATTCCTACAACCATTCGATCTACGTCGCGACGACGGAGGATTTCCTAAGCTACACCGAGTATGACAAGCCGGTCATCGAGGCGAGCCGCTCCGGCGGTCAGGACGGCTGGACCGGCACCGGCTCCGTGGTCAAGGTAGGGGAGAAGTACTACTTCTTCTATACCGGCCATGCCGGCTCCGACAGCTATGAGTACAAGGAAAAGATCATGGTCGCGGAAGGGACGAGCCCGCTTTCCTTCCAAAAGGTCGACAACTGGTCGCTCACCCCGCCCGCGGAGCTCGGACAGAAGAACGACTTCCGTGACCCGCAGGCTTACTATAACGCGGAAAAAGGCGTCATCGAGATGACCGTGACGGCCGCCCAGGGCGGCGTGGCGCGGATCGTCAAGTTCACGCTCGCGAAGGACCTCAGCGGCTTCCAGTACGACGGGATCATCCTGACGGACCCGATCAAGGCCTTCTACAACCTGGAATGCAGCGACACGTTCAAGCTCGGAGACAAGTATTACATCACGTACTCCGGCCAGGACGACACCCTGTGGTATGCCTCTTCCGACGCGCCGTACGGTCCGTATGACGAGCCGCGCCGCATCGACGGCAAGCTCTTCTACGCCGCGAAGCACGTGGAAGACGGTAAGAACAGCTACATGGTCGGATGGCTGCGCCGGTCCGAATCCCCGTCCTCCACGCAGGAAGTCTCCGCATGGGGCGGCAATCTGATCGTCCAGCAGCTTGCGCAGGGCGAGAACGGCGCGCTCGTGCTGAAGCCGGTCGACAATGTCCGCGCATCCTTCGGCGACAGGCGCAGACTGAGTTTCGACGGCACGACGGCGTCCATCGATGCAGGCAGCCGCTACAGCTTCAGCGAAGCGTTCACCGCGTACGAGCGGTTCATGATCTCCGGCGAATTCAAGTACACCGGCACCGGCAGCTTCGGTCTCGCGTTCGACTTCAACAACCGCGAGGACAAGTACAAGCTCATCTCGGTCTGCCCGGCGGACAAGAAGCTTTCCTTAAGCTTCAACGAAGGCAGCACGCCCATCACGGAGACCGCCGTCGAGCTGGAAGCGGGCAAGACCTACAGCTTCACCTATTTACAGGAAGGCTCCTGCGGTGTATTCTATATTGACGGACGCGCCGCGCTTTCGGTCCGTCTGTACGGCGTCAGCGGCAAGACGATCCGCCTCTTTGCGGAGAACAATTCGGTGGAGTGGACGGACTTAAGCGAGTACACGGCACCGGCAGAGGGAGGACAGTCCTATGAGGAGGCTGCTTGACATCGACAACCCGGTCATGCGGCTGGTCATCAAGCTTTTTGACTGCATGGTCTTAAGCGTCCTGTGGACGGTGTTCTCGCTGCCCGTGATCACGATGGGCGCGTCTTCGACCGCCCTGTATTCGGCGGTCTACCACCATATCCGCAAGGACGAGGGCTACCTCTGGAAATCGTTCTGGAACGCCTTCAAGGAGAACTTCAAGCGGTCGACGCTGGCGTGGCTCCCGATGCTCGCGATGATCCTTTTCCTGATCTACGACGTCATGGCGCTCCATGTCCTGATCAAGAACGGCAATCCCTTCGGCCGGCTCTTCGGCATCATCCTGGTGCTGCTTTTCGTCGGCCTGGTGTGGGCGGTGTATCTTGCCGCTTACTGCGCGCGGTTCAAGGGGACCGTCAAGGAAGTGCTGAAGTACAGCTTTTTCCTGATGATGTCCCATCCGCTGCGCGCGATCGGCGTCATGATCGCCGTGGTCGGCTCGATCGCGCTGATCCTGGTAGTGCCGGGACTGGCGGTCATGCTGCCGGCGCTGTCGTTTCTGGTCTCCAGCATCCTGATCGAGCAGGTCTTCGCGATGCACCTTCGGCCGGAAGACCAGGAAGACGTGAATGAAGGGGAGGAGAACCGAGATGCATAAAAAAAGCGCTGTCAACCAGAATCTACTGTTCGCGCGCGCCTATGAAAAGGAAGTCGCGAAGCGGATCCCCGAAGAAGCGCGGCCCGCATATCATCTTTCGCCCTACGTCGGCTGGATGAACGACCCGAACGGGCTTTCGTACTACAAAGGCGAATATCATCTGTTTTATCAGTACAATCCGTACGACATCCAATGGGACGACATGCACTGGGGACACGCGGTGAGCCGCGACCTGCTGCACTGGCGTCACCTCCCGGCCGCGCTGGCGCCGGACGAGTCGTACGATACGGACGGCTGCTGGTCGGGCAGCGCCCTCGAGCTGGACGACGGACAGCATCTTCTGATGTACACCGGCGTCCGCAAGGTGGGCGGCGAGAGCCCCGACACCCTGCAGGTCCAGTGCATTGCCCTCGGAGACGGCGAGAATTACCGGAAGATCGAACAGAATCCGGTGCTGACGGCCGACGACCTTCCCTGGGGCTTAAGTCCGTACAATTTCCGGGATCCGAAGATCTGGCGGGAAGAGGACGGCAGCTACCGGTGCATCGTCGGTACCTGCGACAGCGACGACATGGCAAGGCTCCTGCTTTACCGCAGCGAGGACGCGATGCGCTGGCGGTTCGAGAGCGTGCTGGCGGAGAACGACGGAAGCCTCGGCATGATGTGGGAATGCCCCGACATGTTCCGGCTGGACGACAAGGACGTGCTCTTCGTCTGCCCGCAGTACATGCTGCCGGAAGGCTTCGAATACCATAACGGCAACGGCAACGTCTGCATGATCGGGCACCTGGACGCCGAGCGCAAGCACTTCGTCTGCGAGAAGCACCAGTCTCTGGATTACGGCATCGACTTCTACGCGGCGCAGACGGTCCTGTCGCCGGACGGGCGGCGGATCATGATCGCATGGATGCAGAACTGGGACGCCTGCCAGAACACGAACCGGAAGGACCTTCTCTGGTACGGCCAGATGTGCATGCCGCGGGAGATCTCCATCCGGAACGGCCGCATTTTCCAGCGTCCTTTGCGGGAGATCGAGCAGTACCGCCGAAACCGCGTGGAATACAAGAACGTCGCCGTTTCGGACGAGACCGTCCTGCCCGGCGTTTCCGGCCGCTGCGCGGAGCTTTTCATCACGGTCCGCCCGAAGGATCCGGAGAAGCTGTTCCAGAAGTTCTCGATGCACTTTGCGAAGAACGAGAAATACCACAGCAGCATCAGCTTCCGGCCGCAGGAATCCATCGTGAAGATCGACCGGAAATGCTCGGGCTCACGCCGGGCGATCATCCATCAGCGGCGCTGCCTGGTGCCGGACAGGAACGGCGAGATCAGCATGCACGTCTTCCTGGACCGGTTCAGCGCCGAAGTGTTCCTCAATGACGGGGAACAGGTCATCACGGCCGCGATCC
>JAGDBR010000037.1 GCA_017958935.1 Lachnospiraceae bacterium
GATCGCCAGCAGCAGGATCGCTTCCGCCAGGAAAACGGCAAGGCCTTTTAAGAAATAGCCGTGAAGGTTTGCCGCAAAGTTCTCATCCAGGTATTCCTGATTCGCCCGCAGTTCCGTCCGGATGGCCTGCGAATCGTTTCCGAGCCGTTCGGCGGCCTCTTTCGCGATCTCGGCGGCCCGTTCATAGTGCGTACGATACGTCGCCGCCAGCGAGGTCTCCAGGATCAGGAACGTGAACAGGAGATACAGGAAGAATACCGTCAGGATGTCAAAGCCGTCCGACAGGATCCTTTTGATCAGATACGGCCGGGAATTCGGCTCGATCTCGATCTGTGTTCCTCTGACTTCGGTCTTCATATCAGCAGAGCTTCATGTCGATCCTGGTCGAATAGACCGAAACCGCCTGGCTGTCAAAAGCGACTCTGACGTCTTTCGCCTCAAAGTCCGGGGCGACCTTGATCAGGAATTTCTGTCCGTCGGCTTCGGCCTTCGCAAAGCGGACGTTGCCGTAGTCCAGCAATTCCTTCACGCGGGCTTCCAGACCGGCTTCGGAAGCATCGACCAGACGCAGATGATCGCGGTCCACCGCATAGCGGTAGGTATTCTTGTAGCAGCCGTCGCCGTCGATCGCGTTGATCTTGTATCCGTGCTGAGGATCCGCTTCCAGCGAGTAGTCGCCGATATTGTAGAAGAAGTGCAGCACGCGGTCACCGTTTTCCTTGACTTCGGTCTTGGAGAAGGATCCCGTCAGTTCCACTTCATCCGGCACGGGGCTCAGGACCTCTTCGCCGTTCACGGAGACCGTGATCTTTTCGTGCAGCAGCGAGAAGTGATAATCGTCGCCTTCGCGGACGTTTTCACCGACCAGCGCGAAGAGATAGCTGTCGCCGAAGGCCAGATAGGCCAGCCGCTTGTCGTCCGCTTTTTCGATGCGAGCGACCTTCAGGCAGTAATCGCTGCCGGGAACGATCGCGTACGGCGGGACGCTGAGCTCGAACGAATTGCCCTTCTCCAGCGCGGCCCGGAAGACCGGCGGCAGAGCGGCCCGCGTGCCGAGCAGTTCCATGCCGTTCGCCGAAGCTTTGGCCTGGACCGTATTGTACGGCGGGATCTTGTTCATCAGCGTGATCTCGGTCTCCGCGTCGAAGAAATGCACCTTCGCCGGATTCGGGTTCGCATAGACCACGTCGCCGACCTCGATATCGTCGCGGTCAATGACCTTGACGACGATGCCGTTGCCCTCGTCCTTCATGGTGAATTCGCCCAGGTGATCGCCCAGCTTGCCGTGGATGTTCGTCTCGTTGCCCAGACGTTCCACGTTGGTCACGACGAATTTCAGACCGGGTCCTTCCTTGCTGAGGGAGATGTGTTCGGGACGGATGCCGAAGATGACGTTCGTGTCGCCGTTCAGATAGCGCTTGTGGATCTTCGAGACCTGCTCGTAAGGGACCGTTACCTTGTCGCCGTTCGCAAAGATGACCGACACGGTCCCGCCCTCTCTCTTCAGCTTCACGTCGAAGAAGTTCATCTGCGGCGTGCCGATAAAGCCCGCCACAAATTTGTTGTACGGCTCGTTGTACAGATTCATCGGTGTATCGATCTGCTGAACGTAGCCGAGCTTCATGACGACGATCCGGGTGCCCATGGTCATGGCCTCCACCTGATCGTGCGTGACGTAGATGAAGGTGGTCTTCAGGCTCTTGTGGAGCGCGGTGATCTCCGTGCGCATCGCGGCGCGGAGCTTCGCGTCCAGGTTCGACAGCGGCTCGTCCAGCAGGAAGACCTTCGGGTCGCGGACCAGGGCACGGCCAAGCGCGACAC
>JAGDBR010000038.1 GCA_017958935.1 Lachnospiraceae bacterium
CCGTCACAGAGTTGCAACCGTGGGCGATGTTGGCGAACGGGCCGCCGTGCACGATCGCCGGCGTGTGCTCGAGTGTCTGCACCAGGTTGGGCTTGATCGCGTCCTTGAGCAGCGCGCACATCGCCCCGGCGGCGTTCAGGTCTCCGGCGGTCACGGGGCGCTCGTCATAGGTATAGCCGACGACGATGCGGGCCAGCCGCGCCTTCAGGTCGGTAATGTCGTTCGCCAGGCAGAGCACGGCCATGATCTCCGAGGCCACGGTGATGTCGTAGCCGTCCTCGCGGGGGGTGCCGTTCACGCGCCCGCCCAGGCCGTCCACCACGAAGCGGAGCTGGCGGTCGTTCATGTCGACGCAGCGCCGCCAGGTGATCTTCTTGACGTCGATGCCGAGCTCATTGCCCTGCTGGATATGGTTGTCGAGCATTGCCGCGAGCAGGTTGTTCGCGGCGCCGATCGCATGGAAATCGCCCGTGAAGTGCAGGTTGATGTCCTCCATCGGGACGACCTGCGCGTAGCCGCCGCCGGCGGCGCCGCCCTTGACGCCGAACACCGGGCCCAGGGAGGGCTCGCGGAGCGCGACGGTCACGTCCTTGCCGAGCAGGGAAAGGCCGTCGGCCAGGCCGATCGTCGTCGTAGTCTTGCCTTCGCCCGAGGGCGTCGGCGTGATCGCGGTGACGAGGATCAGCTTGCCGTCCTGCTTATCGGTCTCTTTTAAAAGGCTCAAATCGATCTTTGCCTTATACTTGCCGTACTGCTCAATGTACTTTTCGTCCACATGCGCGCGTTTTGCGATCTCGGTGATCGGTCTCATCTCGCACTGCTGGGCGATCTCAATGTCGCTTAAATAAGCCATTTAAAAGCACCTCTTTCCATGAATGATCATCGGAAGGCCGCCCGCTTCGCCGCATGCACTCATCGCGCCGTTTGGCTCATGATGTGGTCAGGACCTTCCATCTCCACATTATAAGGTATGGGGACGTGTTTTGTAAAGACACGTAATCTGCCGAAAAAAGTGCGCCGATCCGTGTTTTCATCGTTCATTTTGAGCAGAAAAAAGCTCCCCGCACATCCGGGGAGCTTTTTTCAGTCCGTTTCCGCCTGCTTCTTCTTCAGCAGCATGTACACGCAGTAAATCAGCATCTCCGCCGCGAAGAAGACCGCGATGTTCAGGAACGGCATAATGTACGGCGCCGTCTTCGGATCGAACATGTTGAACGGATCACGCTCGACGAAGAACCAGTTGAAATCGTTCGAATAGCTGCCCGCCGAGCCGCGGTACAGCGTGTTGCCGAGCAGCGCCCAGACCGTCATGCCGGCGAGGACGACGAGGTCCTTCCAGCAGGTCTTCCAGGACAGCGCGTCCTTCTCGAGCGCCAGCGTCAGGAAGCCGTAGACCGTCATCAGGCTGTGGAAGATCAGCGTCTGGATGACGCGGTAGGACGAAGGATGCACCGCGTGCCACATCACGCCTGCCGGATAGATCAGATAGACGAGGTTCGACAGGAAACCGAGCAGCGCGAAATGCGTATGCCAGCCGTACAGCTTCGGGTGGTGCCGGCTGATGAAGCAGGCCAGGCACATCGCCGTGCAGATATGGAACGGCAGCTTCTCGATGTCGATCGCTTCGTACGCGAACGGCATCAGGAAAAAGTCGAGCATGTAGAGCGCGAACGACAGATCGATGAAGAACGTGCAGGTCTTTCTCTTCGCTTCTTCCTCCCGGTCCTTCGCCGCCAGATAAACGGCCGCGATGATGCAGACCGTCACCAGGATGTAGAAGAAATGCCAGCCGGAAAACAGTTTGAAGATGTCTCCGCCCTTCTTGTCCGCGAGCAGATCGTGAATGAATGCGTACATTAAAGTCCTGTCCTTTCCGTCCGGAGGCGCCGGAAAATGAAAAGCCCCCGGCCCTGCGGGATGCCGCAATCCGGGGAGCGCTCTTCTTTCTGAGATACGGGGGATTCGAACCCCC
>JAGDBR010000039.1 GCA_017958935.1 Lachnospiraceae bacterium
CACCGGCATTACGGAAGCAGAGATCCCGGCAGACTTTGCGATCACCGTCGGCGGCAAGACGCTGACGATCGCAGACGCCGATCAGGGCAGCGCGTTCCCGACCTACACCTGGACGCTCGAGGAGATGCCGGAAGGCACCTACTCCGTAACGGAGTCCGGCGCGGAAGTCGATGGCTACACGCTGAGCTACACGGCGCCCGAAGCGGCGGATCTTCTGAAGGACGGCGAGATCACTTTCACGCTGACGAACGAATACACCGCTAAGCCCGGCACGATCATCATTACGAAGACCTTCACCGGCATCACGGAAGCGGATATTCCGGCCGACTTCACCGTCAAGATGGGCGATAAGACGCTGACCATCGCCGATGCCGATGCCGGCAGCGCGTTCCCGACCTACACCTGGACGCTCGAGGAGATGCCGGAAGGCACCTACTCTGTAACGGAGTCCGGCGCGGAAGTCGATGGCTACACGTTGAGCTTCACGGAGCCCGAGGCAGCCGAACTGGAGAAGGACGGCACGATCACCTTCGTTCTGGAGAACGATTATGAGAAGATCCCGATCACCGGCACCCGTGACGGCATTGTCTTCTGGACGGGCAGCCTGATGGCCGCCATGGCCGGAATGCTCTTCCTGGTATTTGCCGGCCGCCGGAAAGTCAGAAAGGTATCCAAAAGATAAGTAAGCACAAGCAATAAGAAGAGGCCTGTGAAAGATGAGCAAATCATTTTTCACAGGCCTTTTTCTATGTCCGGTTCAAAGGATGGTTCGGTCAGCCTCTTTTGGAGGGAACTTCAGAAGCGGTCTACACGTCCATTGCCGTCAGGTCTTCCAGAGTTTCCCTGCGCACCGCGACGGAGGCATTGCCGTCATTCAGCAGGACGATGGGCGGCCGGGGCAGGCGGTTATAGCGCGAAGACATCGAGTAATTGTAGGCGCCGGTGGTGCAGACGGCCAGAATGTCGCCGCGCGCGATCGCCGAGGGCAGCGGGACGTTTTCCTGCAGGATGTCCCCGCTTTCGCAGAGGCGGCCGACCACGCTGAAGCGTTCCGCTTTCGGATCGTTCATCCGGGAGGCCGCCAGGCAGGTATAGCGCGAGCGGTAGAGCGCGTAGCGCGGGTTGTCGGACATGCCGCCGTCCACGGCCACGTAGGCCTTATAGCCGGGGATCCGCTTCACTGAGCCTACTGTATAAAGAGTCATGCCGGCGTCCGCGACAATGCTCCTGCCGGGCTCCATCATAAAATAGGGAACCGGGAAGTCCAGTTCATTGCAGACCCTGCGGATGCGGTCCGCGATCTCTGCGATCTTCTGCCCGATGTCGAGAACCGGGTCGTCCTCCACGTACCGGACGCCGAAGCCGCCGCCCAAGTCCAGCATTTCCAGTGTTTCACCGCTTTTTTCCCGAATATCCGCCATAAAGCGCAGCATGATGTCCGCCGCGCGTTCGAAGACGTCCTCGGCGAAGACCTGCGAGCCCACGTGGCAATGGATCCCCAAAACGCGGACGTTCATAAGCCCGAACGCCGCTAAGAGGATGTGTTCCGCCTGCCCCGTGGCGATCGCGTTTCCGAATTTGGAGTCTACTTGTCCGGTATTGACCGCGTCGTAGGTATGCGGGTCAATGCCCGGCGTGACGCGGATCAGGATCTTCTGGACGACCCCTTCTTCTCCGGCGATCCGGTCCAGTGCATAGAGTTCGTCTTCATTGTCCACGCAGATCAGGCCGACACCGGCGCGGACCGCATATGCGAGGTCCGCGTCCGTCTTGCTGTTCCCGTGAAAGCAGGCGTCCTGTAAGGGGTAGTCTGCCTTTTCCGCTGTATACAGTTCGCCCATCGAGACCACGTCGACCCCGGCGCCCTCCGAGCGGAGTATGCGGTAGAGTCCCGTGAACGCGCAGGCCTTTCCGGCGTACAGTACCGCGGCCCTTGTCCCGAATGCGCGCGACAATGCCTCCCG
>JAGDBR010000040.1 GCA_017958935.1 Lachnospiraceae bacterium
AGAACGTGCGCGTCTACACACGGGACAGCCGCGTCTATACCGGCACCATTTGCCGCACGCCGAACTCGATCCACGTGACCGAGGAAGAGTTCCGGACAGCGCTGCCGGATTTCCGGACGAACGTCTGCGTCGTGCTGGACGAGGACGTGAAGAGCGCGGAAGACACGAAGGCGCTCGGCATCGACACCGGCGACGTCATCGCGCTGGAGCCGCGGTTCACGATGGCGAACGGATACCTGAAGTCCCGTTTCATCGACGACAAGGCCTGCGCCGCCGTGCTGCTCACGGTCATGAAGACGCTGAAAGAAAAAGGCGTCACGCTTCCGAGGAAGGTGTACGCCTATTTCGCGATGTATGAAGAGATCGGCCACGGCACCGTCGTACTGCCGGAAGACGTCGAGGACATCCTCGCCGTCGACATCGCGCCGACCGGTCCGCAGCAGAACTCGGACGAGCACAAGGTCTCGATCTTTGCGAAGGATTCCCGCTTCCCCTATCACTGGGGCATGACGAACGAAGTCCGCGAAGCGGCGATCGCTGCCGGCGTCGACTACGTCATGGATATTTTCACGCCGCATTACGGCACGGACTGCGATCCGAGCGTCATGGCCGGCTACGACCTGCGCCACGCGGCGATCGGCCCGGGCACTGCGAACAGCCACGGCTACGAGCGTACGCACCTGGACGGGCTGAAGGCGACCTACGAGCTGCTGATGGCTTATCTCACCCGGTGATGCTCATTCCAGCGCGGCCCGGATCTCTTCGGCCATGATCTGAAGCGTGCCCATCCGGGCATAGGCTTCCTGCATCTTCGCTTCATAACGGGCGGCGTTCTCTGCGTCGCCCGTTTTCTGATACGCGAGATAATACGAGCAGGCTTCGAAATAGTCGCAGACCGCGTACGGCGCCGCATAAGCCTCATTCGTCTTCTCGTCGACGCCGATCGCGCGGTTGTCCGCAACGTCGCGGAGCGCGTCCATGTACCGCCCCCGGTTCAGGGCGGACAGGATGTACGTGGGCTCCGTCTTGTAATCATACCGGTCCGGGCGGCTTTTCACGATGGCGAACGCGCTGAGTCCGATCAGGAGGAGGGTCAGGAGCGTCACGGCCGCGCCGAACAGCGAGAAGGATTTCCGCTTCTTATTTCTTTTCATTTCCGTACCTCTCTTCCAGCAGATTCGCAAGCCACGAATTCGTCTTCTCCGGGATCATGTCCAGCTCCCCGTCCGTCAGGCCGAAGAAGCCCTTCAGGAGCACCCGCGTCCTGGCGACGACCGCGTCCATGTAGGCCTGTTTTTCCGGCGTGAAGCATTCTTCCCGGTCATAGTCCTGTCTCGTGCTGTATTCGTGGATCATCCCGACGTAGCGGGCAATGTCCTCGCAGCGCTCCGCCGGCGTGTAGTACCGGTTTTCCGCCCCTTCGCTGATCAGCTCCATCGCATATTCGTAGAACATGCTGTAGCCGGAGGAGACCGTGAATACCTTGTCGTATTCGCGCAGCGCGTCCACATAGGTCAGGCGGTTCCGCGACGCGTAACGGTACAGCGCGACCGGGTCGCCTTCCTGCATGTACGCCCGGATCTGCGTTTCGAAAGCCGCCTTGTTCCGCGCGACCTCCCGCTCCCGGCGCGCCCACTGCAGGTCGTCCGCCTTGAAGCAGAACACCGCCGCGACCGCGCAGAGCGCGACAAGCACCGCGATGACGGTGATGCGCACCGTCTTCCGGCTCAGTCTGGACGCGTTCTGCAAGACTTCTTCCTTCGTCGCGCTGTAGTCCGCCTGATAGGCGGCCATGTCGCTCCGGTGCCGGATGTAATGCGGATTCTCACGTCCGCAGTGCGGGCAGACCGCATCTTCGATCTGAAGATTGGCGCCGCAGTATTGGCATTTCATCTTTCTTCCCCCTTACCGGAACTGTCCGCGGTATTTCTTCGCGATCTCTTTGCAGCCGTCGGCGTCCAGGATGCCGTAATCGTTGTAGGCCGTCTTCTTCAGCTCGTCCATCTGCGCATCCGTGAAATGCATCCGTTCATAAATGATCTTCACGACCTCTTCCCGGTAGCCGTCCAGGACGGCAATGTCTTCTCCGGTGAGCCCGTCAAGCGTCCCGGCATAGTCCCGGAAATAGAACCCGAACGTGTCGTAGACCAGGATCTGCGCGAACGGCTCGGAACAGGTGCCCGCTGCCGTCAGTTCCCGCACGTCGGCCTGCACCTCCGTGTACCGGTCGTACCAGGAAATGAACCCATAATGCTTCCAGTCCCAGACGCGGTGATTCTGCCCGCCGTATTCGAGCAGGCGCGCCGCGGCCGTATCGTAATCGCCGGCCTCGTACAGCGCGTCCAGCTGCGGGAAGACCTCCCGCTGCCACTGGATCTCCTTCTCCGTCAGTTCATAGGAGCTGTTCCGCCCGGACGTCAGCTTGTTCACGAGCAGCCCGAGCAGTCCCAGCAGCACCAGGACGGCCCCGATGACCACCAGCTTCCTGCCGACCGTTTTCGCACTGTCCTTGACTTCCGCTTTCAGGTTCTCGGCCGCCAGGTCGTCGACCCGGTCCAGGTCGGTCCGCGTCTTTTCGAGCCCGCTGAAATACTGCTCCTCCGCGCCTTCCGGATTCATGAAGCCGCAGTAGGGGCACTTCGGCAGGTGGATGTCGTGATCCGCCCCGCAGTTCGGGCATTTGATCAGTTTCAGTTCTTTCGTTTCCATGTTTTTCCGATTCAGGCAGCGTCCGGCATGCTTTCCGATCCGTCCGTGCCTTCAGCGCGTCACAGCGCGCAGAATGCGTCGATCTCGTCCGCGATCATCTTCAGGGAAGCTTCCCAGAAATCCTTCTTCGTCAGATCCAGGCCCATCAGCTGTCCGCTCTCCTCGACCGTGCGCACGCCCGTCGTCCTGAGCATCTCGCAGTACTTCGGCACGAAGCCCTCCGGTTCCTGCTGATAGAGCGCATACAGGCCCTGGGCGAACAGATTGCCGAAGGCATACGGGAAGTTGTAGAAGCTTAAGCCCGAGGAATAGTAATGGCCCTTGCACGCCCACATGTAGGGGTGCCGGAACGCCGGGTCCAGGCCGTCGCCGTAGGACTGCTCCTGCGCGTCGAGCATCAGCGCCTTCAGATCCTCCGGCATCAGGAACTTCTCCTGCGCCTTTTCGAAGACAGCGCTCTCGAACAGGAAGCGCGAATAGATGTCGACGACGCAC
>JAGDBR010000041.1 GCA_017958935.1 Lachnospiraceae bacterium
GAAGGCCGCACGGTCGGCATCCTCGGGTTCGGCCGGATCGGACAGAAGGTCGGGCGTCTGTGCCGCGCTTTCGGTATGAAGGTCATGGCCTACGATCCTTTCCTGCCGGCCGAGATCTTCGCGCGGGAGGAAGCGCAGAGCGCTTCGATCACCGAAGTTCTGGAGAACGCGGATTACGTGACGATCCACGTGCCGGAGAACGCTTCGACGAAAGGCATGCTGAACGCGAACGCCTTCAGCCAGATGAAGGAAGGCGTCGCGGTGCTGAACTTCGCACGCAGCGGGCTCGTGGCGGAGACCGACCTGAAGGCGGCGCTGGAGTCCGGAAAGGTGCGCATCTACGTGACGGATGTCCCGACGCATGCGGTCGTGAACTATCCGCACGTCATCGCGTTCCCGCACCTGGGCGCTTCGACGGAGGAGTCCGAGACGAACTGCGCGATCATGGCCGTCGACCAGACCGTCGACTACCTCGAGAACGGCAACATCACGAACTCCGTGAACTTCCCGTCCTGCACGCTCGGCGCCGCGGTGAAGCCGCTGCGTGTCTGCGTGGCGCACAAGAACGTCCCGAACGTCCTGTCGAACCTCACAAAGATCCTCGGCAACGCCTCCGCGAACATTTCGGACATGGTCTCGAAGTCCCGCGGCGACTATGCGTACGCGATCTTCGACATGGACAGCCAGGTCGATCCGTCCGTGCTCGACGCGATCCGTGCCGTCCCGGACGTCTTCCGTGTCCGCGTGATCCAGAAATAAGTTCAAAACGTCTTCGATATCGCCCTGCAGGCCTTCTGCAGGGCGGTTTTTCAGTGTGAGCCTATGATTTCCAAACTCATGTTCCGTTTGCTGCCGATCCAGATCCTGCTTGCGGCGGTCGGCGCGGTGAACGGCCTCGTATCCAGCTATTTCGCGAATAACTACGTGGGCGTCGAAACGATGAGCGCGGTCGGTCTGTACAGCACGATCAATATGCTGATCACCGCGCTCTCGACGATGCTGATCGCCGGGTCCGCGATCCTCTGCGGGAAATATCTGGGGCAGAACGCCCGGGAGAAGCTGCAGAACGTCTTCAGCGTGACCCTGTTCGCCGCCGTGACGATCGGCGGCATCTTCTCGCTCTTTTTCATCCTGGCGGGCGTCTTCGACCTGACGGGCTTCTTCACGAAGGATCCCGTCGTCCGTCCGCTGTTCAACCGGTACCTGCTGGGGCAGAGCGTCGGCGTGATCCCGCTGATGGTCGGCAACCAGCTGCCGGCCTTCCTGGCGATGGAGAACCGCGGGAAGCGGACGCTGGCGGCGACGCTTTCGTATATCGCGGTCAACATCCTGCTGAACATCCTCTTCGTCAAGACGCTTCACATGGAAGCCTTCGGGCTCGCGCTCGCGACAGGCATCGGCCTCTGGGTCTTTCTGCTGATCCAGCTGTCGTATTTCCTGCGCGGCAAGTCGCATCTGAAGCTGTTCTCCGGGAAACTGAGGCTCAAGGAGGGGCTGGAGATCGTGCGCGTCGGATGCGTCGGCGCATTGGCGGACGGGTACAAGACCCTGCGGTTCCTGACCGTCAACTGGCTGCTGCAGGCCTACATCGGCACGGTCGGCGTCTCGGCCTACGCGACGGCGGACAGTCTGCTGCGGCTGTTCTGGGCGATCCCGGCGGGCATGGTGACGGTCTCGCGGCTGCTGATCGGCGTCAGCGTCGGGGAAGAGGACCGGCAGACGCTGACCGACGTCATGCGCACGATGCTGAAGCGTTTCGTGCCGCTGATGGCCGCGGTCGCCCTGCTGCTGATCCTCGGCGCGGAGCCGCTGACGCGGATCTTCTACCGGGATCCGGCCCAGCCGGTCTACATGATGACGGTCTGGGGACTCCGGCTGATCCCGCTCTGCATGCCGTTAAGCGTCATCTGCAACCATTTCGTCTGCTACGGACAGGCTTCCGGCAAGACGGGCCTTGTCCAGACGCTGTCCCTGCAGGACGGCGTCCTCGGCGTGGCGGCGTTCTCGGCCCTGCTCATCGGTGTACTGGGGATCCGCGGCGTCTATCTGTCGAGCCTCTGCAACGGCATCGTGACGATGCTGATCATCATCGGCTACGCATGGCTGAAGAACCGGAAAAGGCCGCGGAAGCTCGAAGACCTGATGGTCATTCCGGCTTCGTTCGGGGCGTCGGAGGACGAGCGGATCGATGTGAGCGTGAAGGACATCGGGGAGGTCGTATCGGTCGCCGAACAGGTGCAGCGCTTCTGCACAGAACGGGGGATCGATGAGAAGCGGTCGCTTCTTGCGGGGCTCTGCATGGAAGAGATGGCCGGGAATATCGTCCAGCACGGGTTTACGAAAGATGAGAAGGATCACGGCATCGACATCCGCGTCGTCCATAAGGAGGACCGCGTGATCCTGCGCCTGAAGGACGACTGCGTGCCGTTCGATCCGATGGAGCGGCAGGGGCTGGAGGATCCGGAGGACGTCATGAAGAACATCGGCATCCGGATGGTCTTAAAAACAGCCGAGGACGTCTCTTATCAGAACATCCTCGGCCTGAACGTGTTGACGATGAAGTTTTGAAACGGTTTCTGACGCGGACCGGTGCGGTGCCGGAAGGCTTACCGCTTGATCTCGTAATCCATGTCCATCAGATTGCGGATGCTGCCGACGTCGTCGGTGATGTTCGCGTCCCCGTGGATCGTGTGCTTGATGACCGAGGCCGCGACCGCGAAATTGACGAGGTCCTCCGGCGGGTAATCGTGCATCATCGCGTAAATGAAGCCGGCCGCGAAAGCGTCGCCGCCGCCGACCCGGTCCAGGATCGTGAACGTGAACTGGCGGCTCTCGTAGGTCTGGCCGTTCAAGTACATATAAGCCTTCAGGCTGTTCTCCGAGCCCGAATGCACGTAGCGCACATGGCGCGCGATGCATTTGATGTTCGGGTACTGCCGGATGAAGGCGCGGAAGATGCGGTCCTGTTCGCCGAATGAGGGGTGGAACGGGATCGTTTCTTTCAGGTCGCCGGAGGCCGGATCGCCGGGCGTCTTGTACAGATGGTAGGGCTCGATGCCGAACAGAACGTCCACGTAGGGCAGGCACTGCGTGCAGAAGTCGCGGGCCGCTTCCCAGGTCCAGAGGGCCGAGCGGAAGTTGCCGTCGAACGAGACGGTCAGTCCGAGTTCCTTCGCGGTCTTCAGCATGCGGAGCGTCAGGTCCGCGCAGCTTTCCGACAGGGCCGGCGTGATGCCGGACATGTGCAGCCAGTCGAAGTCCTTCAGGAGCGCAGCGAGGTCGTAATCCGAAAAATCGTATTCCGACAGCGCCGAATGCTTGCGGTCGTAGATGACCTTGCTCGCGCGGATGCCGAAGCCGGTCTCGAGATAGTAGGTGCCGAGCCGGTGCGACGGCGTCTGTTCGGGCGTCGACAGGATCACGGGCGTGCAATGGACGTCGCAGGAACGGAGCGAGCGGATCGCGCTCTTACCGATCGAATTGTCCGGGACCACGCTGAAAAAGGTGGGGTCCACGCCCATGTTCGCGAGCGAGAGCGCAATGTTCGCCTCGCTGCCGCCGTAGGTCGCCTCGAAGGTGTTCGCCATGCGGATCTTCTCATAATTCGGCGGTGTGAGCCGGAGCATGATCTCGCCCATGGTGATGAACCGGTTGCCGGGGATGTCTTCCGGCCGGATCGGGTTCTGATGGATCATATGAGCCTCCTTTATTCTGCCTCGATCTCTTTGATCACGCATTCATTGCCCTGGACGAGCCAGGTCTCGCCGCTGCCGCAGTACGGGCATGTACGCCCGTGCTCAACGGTCGGGTAGGTCTTTTCGCACGCGGAGCAGTAGGTCACGGCCGGGATCGTTTCGATCGTGAGCACGCTGTCTTGCAGCACCTCATGCTTTTTCTTGAAATAATTCCAGCAATCCTCGAAATAGTCCGTCATGATGCCGGACACTTCGCCGATCTTCAGCGTCACCCGGCCGATCCGGACGAGACCCTCCTCGCGGGCGGTCTCGTCCAGCGTATTCGCCAGGTTGATGATGATCCCCATCTCGTGCAAGATGTATTCCTCCGTGCAGCCGACTCAGTCCTTCATCAGGTCGTTGATATCCACGCCGTTTCCGGTATGCGGATGCGTCTTGTGGAATTCCTTCGTCGCCTTGTTGTATTCCTTGCGCGTCCGGCGCATTTCCTTCGCTTCCTCGGAGCCGCTGTTCAGGACGATCTTGAACGCGCGCGGGACCGCATAGGAGAGGAGGCCGCCGACCTTATCTTCGGCGCGGCGCATGTCGGAGCAGTCCGGATGGTCGCGGTGCAGATGGATCGCGTCGAATTCGCAGCGGGTCGTGCAGAGGCCGCAGCCGATGCACTTGTTCGGGTCGACGATGCTCGCACCGCAGCCTAGGCAGCGGGAGGTCTCGGTATGGACCTGCTCCTCGGTGAGCGTCAGACGGTTGTCGGCGAAGCTGTTCTTGTAATCGACCGCCGGGTCGACGGCCGGGACCTGGCGCTTCGCTTCGTCGTAGGAATCGACGGCGATGTTGTTCTTGTCGAGTTCCTTGAAGTAGCGGCGGTCTCTTGCGAGCGTCTGCGGAACGTTGTTGCGCGAGACGAAGCGGATCAGGGATTCGGCGGCCTCATGGCCCTGGCCGATCGCGTCGATCACGAACTTCGGACCGGTGAACACGTCGCCGCCGACGAAGACCGCCGGGTCGTTCGTCTGGTAGGTGAACGGATCGGCGACCGGGTAATTGCCGTGATGGAAAGTCACCTGCGTGCCTTCCAGCAGTTTTCCCCATTCGATCGCCTGGCCGATCGCGAAGATGATGTGGTCCGCCTTCACGGTGACCGTGTCGTTCTCATCGTACTTCGGCGAGAACTTGCCGGTCGCCTCGTCGATCGTCGACAGGCAGCGCTTCAGGACCAGGCCGTTCACGCGGCCGTTCTCGTCCACGAGGACTTCCTTCGGGCCCCAGCCGGCGTCGATCTTCACGTTTTCCTCTTCGGCTTCCGCGATCTCCTCCGGGGATGCCGGCATCGTCTCGCGGGACTCCAGGCAGTACATCGTGACGGTCCCGGCGCCCTTGCGGTGCGCGGTGCGGGCGCAGTCGATCGCGACGTTGCCGCCGCCGATCACGACGACGTCTCCGGACAGGTCTTTCGACGTATCGGACAGCGCTTTCTCCAGGAACTTGACAGCGATCTGGGTGCCCTCGGCCGTGTCGTTCGGAACGCCCGGAAGGCGGCCGCCCTGGCAGCCGATCGCGATGTAGAAGGCTTCATAGCCCTGTTTCTTCAGTTCTTCGATCGTGACGTCCTTGCCGACTTCCACGCCGCAGCGGATCTCGGCGCCGAGCGCGCGGATCACGTCGATCTCCGCGTCGATAACGTCTTTCTCAAGCTTGAACGACGGGATGCCGTAGGTCATCATGCCGCCGGGCTTTGCGTTCTTCTCGAAGACGGTCGGCTGATAGCCGCGCTCGGCGAGGTAGTACGCGCAGGAAAGGCCCGCCGGGCCGGCGCCGATGATCGCGATCTTCTGATCCCACTCTCCGCTCACGCGGCCGGTCAGTTTCTTCGGGATATAGCGCGTTTCCGCATGAAGATCGCGCTCCGCAAGGAACTTCTTCACGTCGTCGATCGCGACCGGTTTGTCGATCGTGCCGCGCGTGCAGGCATCCTCGCAGCGCTTGTTGCAGACGCGGCCGCACACGCCCGGGAAGGGATTGTCCCGTTTGATGAGGGCAAGAGCTTCCTGATATTTTCCTTCGGACGCCTTCTTGAGGTAGCCCTGGATGGAGATGTGCGCGGGGCAGGCCGTCTTGCAGGGCGCCGTTCCGGTCTCGTGACAGTTCAGGCGGTTGTTGTTGCGATAGTGGAGATCCCAGCGGTCCTCTCCCCAGGGGCGGTCGTCCGGCAGATCATGCCGGGGATAGCTGAATTCCTGGCCGCTGCGGTCGCAGAGCTTCTGGCCCAGCTTGGCAGCGCCTGCAGGACAGATATCGACGCACTGGCCGCAGGCCACGCATTTTTCCTTATCCACATGCGCGGTATAAGCCGAGCGGGAAAGATTCGGCGTGTTGAACATCTGCGAAGTGCGCAGTGCCTTGCAGGTGTTGATCTGGCAGTTGCAGATGACGAAGATTTTGTTCGGTCCGTCCATGTTTGAAACCTGATGGACGAAGCCCTGTTCCTCCGCTCGCTTCAGGATATGCTCCGCTTCCTCGCGAGTGATCCAGCGGCCCTTGCCGGTTTCGACAAGATAGTCCGTGAGGTCGCCCATCCCGACACACCAGTCCTCCACATTGTCACCGCAGCCTTCGCCCAGATACTCCGTGCTCTGGCGGCAGACGCAGGGCATCGCGGCGAACTTCCCGTCGTACTTGTCCAGCCAGTGGCTGATCATCTCGTAGGGAACCGCGCCCTCGTTGCGGCGGACTTCCTTTTCAACGGGGATCACATGCATCCCGATCCCCGCACCGCCGGGAGGCACCATCTTTGCCATCGGCAGCAGCGGCAGGACGGTGTCCCGGTCAAAGAAATACGCCCGCTCGGGCTCGCGCTCAAGCCTGTCGCGGTGGATACTGGACCATTCTCCACTGCCTACCACAAAGGGCGGGATGGCATAGGTTTTCTCACCCTCTTCCATCCAGTATTCCAACACGCCGGCATGGCAGGCCTTCATGAGAATGCGCTCTGCCTCGATTTGCGGGATCTTCGCCATCTTTGCCACCTGCTCGAGCGTATAGTGCTTGCGCACCTTCATTTTCAGCAACAGGTCAGCGACTTCGTCGTCCGCCATCACGGTTAGCCCGTAATACTCCGGGTCGTCGGGCTTAATGTTCAGGACGATGCGGTCCGTGATCTTATGTCCCAGCTTCAGAATATTCTCTCTGGGATTCTCCGGTGTCGTTACATGGGATGGCCGGAGATTTTTAAAGGCTTCCAGCTCTTCTTTGGTCGTTTTCTGAAATGGCATCTTTTCCCTACTGTTTTTTGTCCTGGTCTTCAGGCGATGACGCGCACGACGTCAAAGGCCTGGCCATCGGTCAGCACCGCACGGGCTTGGCCGAGGTTATGGCAGATCACGCAGCGAAGGCCGTCGACTTCAAAGGTTTCCGCTTCCTTATCCATGCTCCAGTCCACGTCCTCCAGC
>JAGDBR010000001.1 GCA_017958935.1 Lachnospiraceae bacterium
CCCGTCCCTCAACATTCTGATCAAGCTCTGCTCGACGGTCTCCATCGTCTTCGCGGGCTTCATCGTCGCATTCAATCTGATGAATCTTTTGTAATACGGTTTACGGAGGAAGGTCATGTCATTGGAAAATTTTGATCAAATGCTGAAGCTGATCCCGCAGCGGAAAGAGCCGCTTCGCGTGGTGCTCGCGGGTTCAGACGGCGAAAACAAGTTAAAAGGGCTGTTTGACGCGCAGAAGGCAGGCTTTGCCCAGCCGGTGCTCGTCGGCGACCGTGCGAAGACCATCACGCTCTTAGAGAAGCTCGGACTCGCGGACGAACCCTATACGCTGGTGGAGACGCTCCCCGGCCACAGCATTCCCGACGTCGCGGTCGACGTCATCCGCTGCGGCGACGGCGATATCCTGATGCGCGGCAATCTTCTGACGCAGGCCTTCTTGATCGCGTGCGTCTCCTCGACGCACGGCCTTCGCCGCGATCGTGAACTGATGAGCCACGTCTCTCTTTCTTCGATGCCCGAATATCCGAAGCTTTTGGGTCTTGCCGACATGGCGGTCATCATCGACCCCGACATCGCGAGGAAGCGCGCGATCATCATCAATACCGTGACGGCGCTGAAAGCCCTCGGCTATGAGAAGCCGGTGCTCGCGATGCTCGCCCTCGTCGAAAAGGGCACGTTCCAGATGGAAGACATCGTCGAAGCGCAGAGCCTCGTCTTCGAGCATCGCCGCCGCCCGCTGGCGGACTGCGAGCTCTGGGGCCCGATCTCCTACGACCTCATCATCAGCAAGGAAGCGGCGCGCCTCAAAGACTACGACTGCCCCTACACCGGCGGCGGTTTCGACGCGATCATCGCGCCCGAGCTCACGACGGCCAATACGCTCGCGAAGAGCTGGATGATCCACGCGCATTCGACGGTCTGCGGCGCAGTCCTCGGCGCGACCGTTCCGATCGCCCTGAACAGCCGGAGCGCCTCCGCGCGCGAGTCCTTCCTGTCCGTCGCCTTCGCCGCGATCCTGCACAAATATTACGGCGAGATCGGCTGGCTGAAATAAGGTCGCTGACCGGCAAACATGAATTCACCCGGGCTGCCGCAATGCGGTGACCCGGGTGATCTTTTTGTCTATATGGGACGGCCGTGCTTACGATGGAACCGTCCTCCCGCGTTTCATTCTATCTTGTTCCCGCAGCTGCCGCAGTAGTTTCCGGTCACCGGCGCGCCGCAGTGCGGGCAGAAGTTCGGGCGTTTCGGCGCAGCCGCCGGCGCATTTTCCACCTTGGCTTTGACCTTCTTTTTCCGGAATGCGAACACGAAGAGCACCACGGCGGCTGCGACGAGCAGGACCGCGAGCGCGACGTTCCAGAACCCTGAATTCTTCTCGTCATAAACGCTGCTGTACTGCGGAAGCACCGGAAGGTAGCGGATGCGGAGGGACTTTTCGGCAGACTTCCTTTGAAGCGTCATCTGCGCGTCCCGGAGGCGTACGGTGAACGTCGCGCTGTTCGTGTACTCCTTGCCGTTCACGGTATAGCGGTACTGCTGGGTGATGATCATCCGCCGGTCGCCTTTCTCTTCGCGCTCCCAGCGGGAAGAGACGTTCGTGACGGCAGCCGTCGCATCCTTGCCGAAAAAGACGAGCGCGACGCGCGTGAACGCGAACACGATGAGCGCGACGGCGATCAATGCCAGCACGATCCTCACTCCCGTCGAGATGCCTTTTTTCTCCTGTTTCATGCCGTACTCCTTTCCTCCGCCGTCCGACGACCGGACCGCCGGTATTCCCTCAATACAGTTCCTTCAGCACCAGTATCGTCACGCCGGGATTGTCGCCCGGGATGATCCGTTTGACCTTTGCCTCGTACTTGTACCAGTCCCGGATGAACTGCATGAGGCTCGTGCCGCGGTGATAGCCGTGGACGAGGCGGATCTGATAGACTTCCGGTCCCGCGTTTTTGAGCGCGCGGTCAATGATGCGCTGCGCCTGTTCCTGCGTGCATCCGTGAAGATCGATGTCGACAAACGGCCCGCTCAACGCGCTTCCTCCTCGTCCATCCGCTCGAGAACGCTGTAGATCGGCAGGAACCGGTCGGTCGTCATCTTCTGCTCGGCGTCAAGGCCCATGAGTTCATTGCCGGTCTTAGATGCTTCCCAGACCGGAAGGCCGGGACCGTTCGGATCGCCGGTCTTCGCAAATCGGACGACGTAGCCGCTGAATACGCGCTCGAGTTCGTAGTCGTCCGCATTGAAAAGCCGGGAGTTCTTCGGGACGTTTGCGTAGCAGTAGATCTCCTCGCCGGAATGCCATGCGCTCAGGTATCCGTTCTGCCGGCTGAAATAGTATTCATAGGCCGGGAAGCCGTTCTCGACGGCGGCGCGGGTCCAGCAGTAATGCCCGTACGTGAAAAGGGATGCGGAGTAGAGGTCGTTCCACTGTGCCTTCGCCTCGGCGTCGGTCGCGGCGGGGTAAAGCGCAAGGACCTCGTCCGCGTATTTGCCAAACGATCTCCGGATCTTCTCCTCATAGTTCTTCAAATTCGCCTGTCCGAAGAGATTGAACGCGATGCCTTCGTCACGGTTGAAACCCTGCAGGATCGCTTCCTCGTTGTGGATCCCTTTTTGATAGGATTCGTACGGCGTCTCGGTGAGAACGTAGCCGTCGACCGTGATGTGATGGTTCGTATCCGCGGCGGCGACGAGCGTTTTGGCATCGATCTTCCGAAGATCCTCGATCGTGGCCGCGCCGAAGCGTTCCATGGTCTTTTTGCCGGCCGCAAGCGCTTCGTCAAAGAGCCGGAAGGAATGCGCCGGCTTCTTTGCCGCAACCGAGGAACTCTCGCCGATCGCGCGGCGGAAAAGGCCTTTTGCGAGCGGGGACGTGCAGAGCGCGCTGACGCAGGCAGAGCCCGCGGATTCGCCCGCGATCGTGACGTTGCCAGGATCGCCGCCGAATGCCTCAACGTTGTCCCGCACCCATTCGAGCGCCTTGATCTGATCGAGCAGGCCGTAGTTGCCGGTCGTGCCGTTCGGGGATTCCAGCGCGAGTTCTTCCGTCGCAAGGAAACCGAATACGCCGAGCCGGTAGCCCATGTTGACGACGATGACCCCCTGCCTTGCCAATCCTTCGCCGCTATAATCCGCGTACCAGGGCTGACCGGTCTGAAGGGACCCGCCGTGAATGTAAACGATGACCGGCAGGTTTTTCTGCGCGCCCGCGGGCTTCCAGAGGTTCACATACAGCGCGTCCTCGGAATTCGCTTCGCGGTAGTTGTCATCGGGCGTGATCTTGTAATCGTGAAATCCGATGATCCTCGAAAGAGAATTGTAGATCGGAGAATTCAGGGGCTGCATCGACATCGCAGCAAACGTGTCCGCGGCGTAAACGCCCTCCCACGGCGCCGGGTCCTGCGGCTCTTTCCACCGAAGATCCCCGACCGGCGGCGCGGCATAAGGGATGCCCGCATAGACCTCGACCTGCCCGTCCTCAGTATAGACGCCGGTAAGCTGCCCGGTCTTGATCGTCACGATGCCGGTCACGCCGCCGTTCTTCCCGGCAACGGCCGGATGGCGCTTGACCGGGCCGACCGTAAGCACCAGGACGGCGATGAGGAGCGCGATGAGCGGCAGGAACGTGAGCGCCTTGA